>NZ_JAQFIT010000002.1:0-274405 GCF_029504805.1 Ereboglobus sp. PH5-5
TGCCAAGCACTCGCAATGATTGGAGCTTCATGGTGTTGACTTTTGCTTTGCTTCCGGGCCGTTGCCCCGGGTCAACATGTCTATGGGTCTTTCTGGGCCTCTCGCGATGCAGACTTGGCAGGCCGCGCCGCGCCAGCCAACATTACCCGCATGCCCACACTCCACGAACTGGTTGCCTATTGTGACGAACGAACGCGCCGCGCCGCGTTCAATGACGCGCCCGGCGCCTTCAACGGACTCCAGCTCGCCAACGACGGGCGCGTCACCAAAATCGGCGCCATCGTCGACTCCGGCATCACGCCGTTCCGCAAGGCCGCCGCCGCCGGCATCGACTTTCTCATCGCGCACCACGGCATGTATTGGGACATGCCCCGCCCGATCACCGGCCCCGTTTACGAGCGCGTTTCCACGCTCATGCGCGCCAACTGCGCGCTCTACTCGTCGCACCTGCCGCTCGATTCGCATCCCGAGATCGGCAACAACGCCCTGCTCGCGCGCCAGCTCGGCCTCGCGCCCGACACGCCGTTCATGGTGCACGACGGCGAGCCGGTCGGCTGGATCGCCGCGCACAAGGCGTCGCGCGCGTCGCTGCGCTCGCAGTTGCAAAAACTCTATCCGCGCGTGACGGCCATTGAATACGGCTCAACCAAACCGCGCGCCATCGCCTTTTGCAGCGGCAGCGGCAACAGCGCCATGCGCGAACTGGCCGCCGCCGGCGTCGATACGCTCGTGACCGGCGAGCTCCGCGAGGAATGGTTCAACGTCGCGCAGGAGCAAAAACTCAACCTCTACCTCTGCGGCCACTACGCCACCGAGGTGCACGGCGTGAAAGCCCTCGCCGCCGAGCTCTCCGGGCGCTTCGGCCTCCCGTGGAAATTCATCGCCACGGACAACCCATTGTGAAATACGAGCATTCAAGGTAGGGCGAAGCCTCCGGCTGCGCCGTTTCGCGCATCGCGGTCCAGCCGGAGACTTCGCCTTACCGCGACAAACATTTTTTATCATGAAAAAAATCGGCATCATTAACGGCCCCAACCTCGACCGTCTCGGCAAACGCGAGCCGGAAATCTACGGCTCCACCACCCTCGACCAGCTCGCGCGGCAACTGCAGGCCGAGTTCGACGGCAAGGCCGCGCTTGAGTTTTTCCAATCCAACATCGAGGGCGAAATCGTGGGCAAAATCGCCGCGTTCGCCGACGCAAAGTTCGACGGCCTCGTGGTCAACTTCGGCGCCTACACGCACACGAGCGTCGCCTTGCGCGACGCGCTTCTTGGCGCGCATTTGCCCGCGGTCGAAGTCCACATTTCAAAC
Organism: Ereboglobus sp. PH5-5; assembly: GCF_029504805.1. Classification (NCBI taxonomy): domain Bacteria; kingdom Pseudomonadati; phylum Verrucomicrobiota; class Opitutia; order Opitutales; family Opitutaceae; genus Ereboglobus; species Ereboglobus sp. PH5-5. Next base: position 1,313 of record NZ_JAQFIT010000002.1, read on the forward strand.
ATCTACAAGCGCGAGGAATTCCGCCACACATCGCTGACCGCGCCCGCTTGCGCCGGCATGATCAGCGGCCTCGGCTTGGAGGGCTACTTCGCGGCAGTGAGGTTTTTGTTGAAATAAGGGCGCTGTTTGCGCGAGTCCGTTTGCGCGCGTCCGCCAAAACACAAACGCGCGCCAAAACGCGCCACTGTTTGAATTAATCGACATGCAAATCACATTGGAAATTCTCGCTTGGAGCGCGCTCGTGATCGGATTGGTCTGCGGACCGTTTGGCGCGCTCATCCCCGTGGTGCCGGGCGCGGTGCTGCCGGTGGTCGGCGCGCTCATCCACAAGTTGATTCTGCCCGACGTGCTGTCGTGGTGGACGATTGTGGCACTGGTGGTTTGCGCGATTCTGGAGCGCGTGGTGGATTTCCTTGGAACACTCGTCGGCGCCAAATGGGCCGGCGCGACGCGGTGGGGTCTGTTCGGCGCGGCGGTGGGCGGAATTGTCGGCCTGTTTTTCGCGCCGTTCGGCCTGTTGCTCGGGCCAGTCATCGGGGCGTTTGTCGCGGAAATTATTTTTGCGAGGAAAGGCTTGGAAAGCTCGTTAAAGTCCGGGTTTGGCGCGGGCGTGGGTTACGGCATTTCCATGGCGGCGAGGCTGGCGATTGCCCTTTTCATGGTCATGATCGTTTTGTTTGATCTGTATCTTTACTACGCATGAACCTCCATCGCATCCTCCTTCTCTGTTTGAGCGCAGTCTGTTTTGCCGTGTCCGCGGCGGGACAGCAAAAAATCCTTCGCGCTGGCAATGGCGACGAGCCGCAGGACCTCGATCCGCAGGTGATTTCCGGAAGCGTGGAGCACCGCCTGGTGAGCGCCTTGTTCGAGGGGCTGGTGAACAATTCGCCCGACGACCTGGGCGTGATTCCCGGCGTGGCGGAGCGCTGGGAAGTGTCGGACGACGGGCTTGTTTACACGTTCCATTTGCGGGCGGACGCGAAGTGGTCGAACGGCGAGCCGGTCACGGCAAACGACTTCGTGCGTTCGTATGCGCGCATGCTGTCGCCCAAGCTCGCCACCGAATACGCCTACATGCTTTTTCTGCTCAAGGGCGCGACGGATTACTACACGGGAAAAACGGGGGATTTTTCCACCGTCGGCGCGCGCGCGCCCGACGAGCGCACGCTCGTGCTTACGCTCGAGAGGCCCGCGCCGTTTTTTCTGAGCGCGCTCACGCATTACGCGTGGTTTCCGGTGCCGCTTTCGGTGATTGAAAAATTCGGCCCGGTGGACGCAAAGGGTTCGCGCTGGACGCGTCCGGGAAATCTCGTCGGCAACGGCCCGTTTGTGCTCACGGAGTGGAAGCAGAACCAGATTATTTCAACACGGCGCTCGCCCACATATTGGGATCGCGAAACGGTGAAACTCGACGGCATTGATTTTTATCCCGTCACGCAATCCGACAACGAGGAGCGCATGTATCGCGCGGGACAGCTCGACATCACCTACGATTTTCCGCCGCAAAAAATCCCCTCCTACAAACGCTCGCCCGACTCGCACCTGCGCATCGATCCCTACTGCGGCGTTTATTTTTATCGCTTCAACACAAAGCGCAAACCGTTCGACGATGTGCGAGTGCGGCGCGCGTTTGCGCTAGCGATCAACCGCGAGCGGCTGGTGAAATACGTGACGCTCGCCGACGAAAAACCGGCCTACACGATTGTGCCGCCGGATGTGGCGGGTTACACGCCGGCGCCGGACGCGGCGTTGAAGGCAAACATCGCCGAGGCGCGACGACTGCTGGCCGAGGCGGGTTATCCGAACGGCAAGGGGTTTCCAAAAACCGAATTGCTTTACAACACGCTTGAGAAGCACCGCATCATCGCGGAGGCGCTGCAGCAGATGTGGCGCAAAAACCTCGGCGTCGAAATCGGCCTCTATAACCAGGAGTGGAAGGTGTATCTCGACTCGCAGAAGACGATGAACTTTCAGGTGCAGCGCGCGGGGTGGATCGCGGACTATGTCGATCCGCATGTGTTTTTCGACCTGTGGCGCACGGGCGGCGGCAACAACAACACGAACTGGGGCGACGCCGAATACGACCGCATGCTCGACGCGGCGCTCGAGGCGAAGACGCAGAAGGAGCGTTATGCGATCTACCAGCGCATGGAAAAAATGCTGCTGCGCGACCTGCCGATCATGCCGATTTATTTCTACACCTACGCGAGAATCATTTCCCCGCGGGTAAAGAATTTCCGCACCACGTTCCTGGACAACTACCCGTGGAAATACGTGGACTTGGAAGTGAAGTGACGTGACTCGGGCGAAAACCCGTTAATCCCGTTCAAAACATCTCGTCCGAAAAAAAACCGGGCTCGTTTTGCGTCACGATTGTTTATTGCAAACCAGATGCCGCAATCGCCGAGGAATAATTAAGCGCACAATTAACCTAGCTAAATCGCGCGTGTTTCTTCTAATTGCGGACGGTTGTTTTCAAATATGTTTCAAGAAATCATACCGCATTCATGTCTCTGATTGATACTCTACGCACCCTTCCAGGTGGTGGCCAGCAGCCGCGCAAACGCAAGACTCTCGTCAACTCGCGCGTCTGGAAATTCCTCGCAACCCACAGGCTCGTCACGACGTTGATCCTCATCGCGACGGCGTCCTCAATCGTGTTCATCAGCTACGTGGGAATCAACAGCAGCTCGATTCCGATTTACCCGAACCAGGTCGCCGGGGTGCAAATCACCGCAAACGTCGCGTTTGATTACGTGAGCCACCAACAGGCCGAGCTCACGCGCGAGCAAATCCGCAACCGCGTGCCCCGCGTTTACAAGCTCGACGACGAGCCGCTCAGAAAATTCGAGGCCGCGATCAAGGACTTGCTGGCGGACCTGGACACGTTTGAAAAAAGATACCCGCCCGAGGGCGCCGAGAATCCCGTGCGCACCGCGTCGTTCAACGCGCTCCTGGTCGCATTCAACGCCCGCGGCCCCTACAACACCACGGCGGCGGAGGTGCGGACGCTGCTCGACATCGGCGACGCCAACCGGCGCCGCGAGATCGCCGAGACCGCATTGCAAACACTGCGCGAAATCTGCAAGGACGGCATTCAGGACAATGCGCTTGCCATGATGACGGCGTCCGACGGCACATCCACGCTGCTGCGAATAACGCGCCCCGGCGGCGAAAGCGTGGAGCGCACCGTGCGCACGCTTGAAAACGCGCGCAGCGAATTGCGCGTAAGCCTGGCCAGCGAGGGACTGCGGCGCAGGACGATCAACACAATCGCGCGCATCTTCGACAACGGCCTCGCGCCCAACATCCGCTTCGACGAGGTTGCCACCGAGGCGCTCAAGATGGAGGCCACGATAAAAATGCCCTCGCCGGTCGTCCACGTTGAGAAAGGGCAGATCATCATCGAAAACGGCAAGCGCGTGACATCCGAACAGCACGAAATGCTCGAGGCCTATCGCGCCTACCAGCTTGAGCACAACACCGAGAGCAGCTCGGCCGACATGCAATTCCTACGTCGCATACTCGTGGTGCTGGCGATGGTGCTCGCATGCGCCATCTACATGCGCATCGAGGACCCCGAGACGCTCCAGAGCAACGGACGCCTCGCGCTCCTCGCGCTCGTTGTCGTTTTCAACCTCGCCCTTGTGCGGGTCACCTATTGGTTGAGCGAGCTGCCGTATTTCATGCACCACTCGGAGGCGGCATCAATCCTGCCGTATCTGGCGCCAACCGCGATCGCGCCAATCATTGTCGTGATTCTCATCGACGCGGGCTCGGCCATTTTCATGGCGCTGCTGATCTCCGTGTTCACGAGCGTCATTTACGGAAACCGGCTCGACGTGCTCGTGCTCACCTTCTTCGCGTCGATCATCGCCACCTACCAATGCCGCCACGTCCGCCGCCGCAGCAGCATCATGCGCGCGGCACTTTATGGCGGCATCGCCGTTTCGTGCTTCGCGCTGCTCTTCGGCATCATCGACCAGCAGTCATTCCTGGGGCCCGATTTCACCGTGCCCCGCCAGATACTCACGGGCCTGATAAACGGCGTCATCACCGGCGTCATCGTCGTCGGCTTGCTGCCGATCATCGAAACGCTTTTTCAACGCACGACCGACATCACGCTGCTCGAGCTTACCGACTACAATCACCCGCTCCTCCGGCGCATGCAAATGGAGGCGCCCGGCACCTATCACCATTCGCTCGTCGTGGCGCAGCTTGCGGAAAACGCCGCCAACGCCATCGGCGCCAATCCGCTGCTCGCCCGCGTGTGCGCGCTCTTCCACGACATCGGCAAGACGAACAAACCCGAATACTTCACGGAAAACCAGCGCGACCGCGCCAACCCGCACGACGAAAACAACCCCTCGCTTTCCGCGCTCATCATCAAGGCGCACGTGAAGGACGGCGTTGACCTCGCAATCAAAAACAAGCTCCCGCGCGCGGTCATCGACGTCATCCAGCAGCACCACGGCACGAGCCTGATCCGCTTTTTCTATCATCGCGCGCTCGGTGAAAAACGCTACCAGGCCAGCGGCTCCGCCTCGCCGATTCCGCATCACGGGGGAACAACCCCGCCCGTGGTTGTCACGCGCCCGCCGTTTGCGATGCAAAACTCGCCCGGCCTCGACCCCGTTCCGGTGAGCGAGTCCACTTATCGTTACGACGGCCCGCGTCCGCAATTCAAGGAAAGCGCGATCATCCTCCTGGCAGACGGTGTCGAGGCGGCCTCGCGCTCGATGCGCAAGGTCACGCCGCAACACTTGGGCGAGTTGATCGACCAGATTTTCAAGGATCGCATGGAAGACGACCAGCTCGACAACGCGCCGCTGACATTTGCCGACCTGAACAAAATCAGAAACAGCTTTGTCCTCACGCTCCTGAACATGCTGCATTCGCGAGTCGCCTATCCGCCCACGGAGGAAAAGACCGTCGAACAAACCAACGACAAAGGCACTCCGCCCGCCGATGCGCCGCAAGCCGAGCCGGCCAAATAAGAGTCGCCCCCATCGGGCACGGCGTGAACTTATTTCAGACTGTTGAACGCAGTCGCGCACACATAACCGAGCCACACGGCCAGAAAGCAGACCACGAACGTGAGCGTGGCGTTGGCTCCGGCGTGAAACCACTCGCCTTCGCGGGCGAGCGCAAGCGTCTGGAGGCTGAACGACGAATACGTTGTGAAGCCCCCGAAAATGCCGGTCATCACAAACTGGCGCGCCGTGCTCCCGACCAGAAACCGTCCGTCGGGAGCGGTGATTGTTGCGAAAAATCCGATCAGAAACGAGCCGCTCACATTGACGATAAACGTGCCCCACGGAAACGTTTCACCGACATGGTGCGCGACAAAACCGGAAAGCGCGAATCGCGCCAATCCGCCAATCGCGCTGCCGAGAGCTATCCAAAAGTAGAGTGCCATGAGAGATTCCTTTTTGTATGCAATGAGAATGCCAAGTAGGAATCATCAGCAAGTCTCGCGACCGGCGGTTTCCCCGAAACGGGGCGGCAGAAATCCATTGCCGTTGTGCAGGGAACGCTGCCAAACGATCCACGCTTTGCAAGCCCGCGATGGATTTCACGATTTCACGTCATCAAAGGGTGCGGGTGCGACCATCACCGTGTTTCTTCGATTGGCCGCTCCCAACCCGCTATTGTTTCAACGGTGCAACAGGACATCCCACTCTCGCGGGAATGTTTCGGAGGGAGCGGATGGTGAAGCTGTAGCTGATGTATAACTCGATCTCGGATTCGGACGCGGCGCGAATTTTGATGGGCTGGTCGAGTCCGGTGGGGAGAATTTCAAAGCCATCGCCGAGTTTTTTCTGAAGGTAGGCAATATCGGCAAAAATGGCATCGAGGAGTTCTCTGCGATAACTGGCGGGATTACGGACAAAGAGCATCGCGGGACCATCGTTGAGCGTCGTGTCGCCGGCAAACCTGACAGTGTCGAGGAGGGCGCGGATTTGCTTGGCGCGATCATAAGGACGATGTTCGGACGTGAGATCGGCATAAATGGCCAGTTGCGTCGATGAGGTGGTGGCGGAACTGGAAACGGAGATGTATTTGCGGTCGGCTCCGGCGAGGCGAACCTCGCGGGTTTCGATGCGAAGGCCGGGCGTTTTGGAAATGACAGCGACAATGGCGTCAAGCGTGGCGGAGAGATCCTTGTTGCGGATTTCCTGTTTGCCAGAGTTGTTGAATAGCGAGAAGTGGAGGACAAGCGCATCGGCTGGCTTGATAAGGCTGATCGGCGCGTTGGACGCGGGAACGTCGGAACCGAGATTGCGGGCGGGATACTTGGTTGCGTAGGGCGCGTTGATTTCCACGCTTTCGCCGGAGGCGATTGAGCCTTGGGCATTGAGACAAACCGGGAGGAGCAGGGCAATAAAGAGGCTTTTGTGTTTCATGGTGGTGAGAGGTTGATCAAAAGGAGAACATCCTTCCGACAATCAGCAAATCGGAATTGTGCCGGAAAAAGAAAAGCTGCAATCAGCTGCCGCAAAAAATGAGCCACCCAAAAGCACGACACACCCAAGCCGCAACTTGACAAAGCCCCGCCAACCGCGACAACTTCCACGCCTCATGCGACCCCTCGTGAAATGCATCGCCCTCTTCATGGCCGCCCTCTGGCTGCCGGCGACGCAGCATTGCATGCTCGATGCAATCGGCCTCATCGAGGCGCACGTCATCGATCACGACCACCAAACCGGTTGCGACCGCCACACCGACACAACGCAGCACGCGCACGACACCTGCGTGCTCGTCGAGTTCTCCTCCTGGCTCGACACCGCCGAAAACCTCAACGCCCCCGCGCCTTCGGCCCGCGACGCGTGCGCCTGCCTCATCGAAACACTTTCCGCCCCGTCAGGCGCGCTTTGCGTTTTCGCGAGCCCGCCCCCCGCCTTTCCTTCCGATCCGCCTGATTGGTTACCCTCGCGACATTTCACCGAACGCACCGCGCCCGTGTCGCGCGCCCCCGCCGCCTCCCTCGCCTGATCAATCCCCGCGCGGATTGACAGGCTCCTCCCATCCCGACGCCTCGCCCGCGACGCCGCCGCGCGCGCCCATGCGAAGCCCTCCCCCATTCCGTATCCATTTTTCAACTACAACAAACACACAACATGAAGCACATCCCGCACATCGCCCTGGCCCTCCTTTTCACCCTTCACTCTTCACCCTTCACCCTTCTCCGCGGCGCTCCCGCCGCGGAAGCCACAACCATCCCCGCGCTCATCACCGAGATCAGCGCGAAAAATCCCGAGCGCGCATTCTACGAGGCCGAGATTTCCGCCGCCCGCTCCAGCGCGCGCGCCGCCACGCGCCTCGCCGATCCCGAGCTTTCCGTCGAACTCGGGCGCACGCGCGTCCGCGCGTCCGACGGCTCCCTCGCGGGCGAAGGCGCCGCGTGGTCCGTCTCGCTCACGCAAACCTTCGACTGGCCCGGACGCCTCCCGCTCCGCAAGGCCATCGCCAGCCGCGACATCACCCTCGCCGAGCTCGGCCTCGCGCGCTTCGACCAGGCGCTCACCGCCCGCGCGCGCGTCCTCGCCACCGGCCTGCACTCCGCCGCCACCCGCGCCGACGCCATCCGCGAAGTCGCCGACCGCTTCACCGCGCTCAAGGAAACATTCCTCGCCCGCGATCCCGCCGGCCTTACCCCGCTCCTCGACACGCGCGTCATCGAAGCCTCCGAGCTCACGCTCCAGCGCCGCGCCACCGAGGCCGATCTCGCGCTCCACGCCGCGCTCATCGAGCTCAACCAGCTTCGCGGCGCCGCGCCCGACGCCCCGCTCCGCATCGACGCCCCGCACGATTACGCCGCCGCGCTCGCCGCCCCGCCCGCGCGCAACGCCCTCCTCGCCGCCGCCCGCGAAAACAACTTCGAATACCGCATGCGCCGCGTCGAACTCGAGCAACAAGGCTACGCCGTCCGCCTCGCCCGCAACGAACGCTACCCCGGCATCGCCGTGAGCCCCTACTACTCGCAGGAAAAAGCCGACGGCACCGAGCGCTCCTTCGGCATCGGCCTTTCCATCCCGCTCCCCGTCACCGGACGCTCCGGCGCCGCCGTCAACGAAGCCGAGTCGCGCCGCCGCCAGGCCGAGGCCGCCGCCTGCCTCGCCGAGCGCGAACTCGACCGCGACGTGCTTCTCGCCGCCCAAACCCTCCAAACCAAACTCGCCGAAACCGCGCGATGGAAACCCGACACGATAACAAAATTCCGCGAAGCCGCCGCGCTCGCCGACCGCCACTACCGCCTCGGAGCCGTTCCCATCTCCACCTACATCGAACTGCAAAACAGTTATCTCGACGCCGTCGAATCGCTCCTCGACACGCGCAACGAAGCCCTCGAAGCCGCCCTTCGCCTCGAGGAACTCACAGGCCTGAAACTCGTGCCGCTAGGCGGCGCGAACTCCAAATGAAGAATGAAAATGGAGAATGTAGAATGAAAACATCCACGAACCACGCCAGCGCAAGGAGCGGCGGCTTTCAGCCGCCGGACGTGACAAAGTCGCGCCCCATTTTTTTCGCCATCACGCTTCTCGCCGCCCTCGCCTTCGCCACCTCCTGCTCGCGCCACGACGACCACGCGGGGCACGATCACTCAGCCCACGACCATGCGGGCCACGACCACAGCAAACACCAACACGATAATCATAATCACGACCACGCGGGGCATAACCACGCAGCCCACGATCACGATCACAACCACGATGCTCATGATCACGCCGCGCACGGCACCCCCGCAAAAAAAGACCCGCACGCCGACCACGCTCATGCCGGACACGATCACGATCACTCCGGCCACAAACACGACCACGCAAATCACGATCACCCCGCGCACGCCACCACCGCAAAGGGGACCGCACGCGTCCCGCGTGCTGACAGCGTCGTCCCCGACGCTGCCCACGATCACGCGCCCGCCAAAAAACGCGATCCGCACGCGGGCCACTCGCACGGACATTCGCACGGCGCGTCCGAAAGCACCAACGTCACCTACGACGAAAAGACCGGCCTGAAGTTCGACGACGCCACGGCGCACGCCATCAACCTCGCCACCACGCGCATTGTCACGCGCCCGTTTGCGCACCGCGTCATGCTCAACGCCACCGTCGTCGACGCCGGCCCGCCCGTGCAAGTCACCGCGCTCGTCCCGCCCTCCGTTGCCGACGACATGCAGGATCACCCGCACGAAGGCGTGCGTATCCTCGCCGTTAACCGCGCCCTCACGCACGCCACCGGCCAAGTCGAAGTCACCCTCGCGCTCGCCGACATTCACAACATGGCGCAGACTGCCAAGTCCGCCGCCTCTCCGGGCACGGACATCGGCGACAGCCTCGCCATTCCGCTGATCGGCCCGCCCGAGCAAAAACTCACCATTCCCAACACCGCCGTGCTTCGAACCATAGAAGGCACCTTCGCGTATCTCTATCACGACGGCCACTACCGCCGCACGCCCGTCGTGCTCGGCATGACCGACGGCGCCCACACCGAAATCATCTCCGGCCTCGCGCCCGACGCCCCCGTCGCCGCCACCGCCGTCGAACAACTCTGGCTCACCGAACTCCGCCTCACCAAAGGCGGCGGACACTCGCACTAAAAAAAGAATGCAGGAGTCAGAAGTCAGGAGACAGCTACAAACCACCAAGCCTCCTGCCTTCGCCTCCGGCTTTCTACATTCTGACTCCTGACTCCTGTATTCTGACTCCTTTTCCCTCCTTTTTCCCAATGATCAATCGCATCCTCGAATTCTCCCTCCGCCAGCGCCCGCTCGTTTTGCTCGGCGCGCTCGCGCTTCTTCTCGCCGGACTCTGGTTCGTCAACCGCCTGCCGATCGACGCCGTGCCCGACATCACCAGCACGCAAGTGCAGATCAACACCGAAGTCAAAAACCTCGCGCCCGAGGAAATTGAAAAGCTCGTCACCTTTCCCATCGAAATGGAAATGAGCGGCATCCCCGGCGCGCGCGAAATGCGCTCGCTCTCCAAGTTCGGCCTCTCGCAAATCACGATCGTCTTCGAGGACTCTGCCGACATCTACCGCGCCCGCCAGCTCGTCGCCGAACGCCTCGCCAACGCCGCCGAGTCGCTCCCCCCCGGCCTCGCGCCCAAGCTCGCCCCCATCACCACCGGCCTCGGCGAAATCTACTACTACGTTGTCGATTACAAACACGACGCCGCCGGATTGAGTGGCATGGGCGACTCGCCCATGGGCTCGGGCGGGTCGGGTGGCATGGCCGACCCGGCCATGTCTGCATCCCACAAACATCCTGAACACGGTCGAGTCACCCATGCCACTCAACCCGCACAACCCATTCCGCACTCCGCACTCCGCACTCCGCATTCCCCCATCCCCGCCACGCGCCCCGAGCAACTCATGGAGCTCAAACTCCTCCACGACCAAGTCATCAAACCCGCCCTGCGCTCCGTCCCCGGCATCGCCGAAGTCAACGCCTCCGGCGGCTACGAAAAACAAATCCTCGTTTACCCGCGCCCCGACGCGCTTCTCGCCGCCGGCATCACTACCGCCGAACTCGCCGACATCATCGCCGCCAACACCGAAAACGCCGGCGGCGGCGCGGTGCAAATCGGCGGCGAGCAAATCATCATCCGCGCCGATTCCCGCGTGCAAACCACCGACGACATCGCTCGCCTGCCCGTGAAGTTCCGCGGACTCGCCTCGCGCCCACTCCTCGTCTCCGACCTCGCCGAGGTTGCCATCGGCTCCTCGATCCGCACCGGCTCCTCCACGCACAACGGACGCGAGGCCGTGCTCGGCTCCGCCCTCATGCTCACCGGCGAAAACCCCCGCATCGTCGCGCGCCGCATCGCCGAAAAAATCGACGAACTCCGCCCGCGCCTCCCCGACAACGTCGAAATCATCACCGTTTACGACCGCACCGAACTCGTTGACCGCACCATCAACACCGTCGCGCACAACCTCACCTACGGCGCGATCTTTGTCGTGGTCGTTCTCCTGCTCCTGCTCGGCAACATCCGCGCCGCCCTCATCGTCTCGCTCGCCATCCCCCTCTCGTTCCTCTTCGCCATCACCGGCATGGTCGAGACCAACCTCAGCGGCAACCTCATGAGCCTCGGCGCGGTTGACTTCGGCCTCATCATCGACGGCGCCGTTGTCATGGTTGAAAACATCGTTCGCCGGCTCGGCCTCCGGCAGCACGAAATCGGACGCCCGCTCAACGCCGCCGAGCGCAACCAAACCGTCCTCTCCGCCGCCAAGGAAGTCGGACGCCCCGCGTTCTTCGGCGTCCTCATCATCACCATCGTTTACATCCCGCTGCTCTCGCTCACCGGCATCGAAGGCAAGACCTTCAAGCCCATGGCGCTCACCGTCATCTACGCGCTCATCGGCGCGATCATCCTCACGCTCACGCTCATGCCCGTGCTCAGCAGCCACATCCTCCGAGGCAACATCTCGCACAAGGACAACCTCGTCATCCGCGCCCTCAAGGCCGCCTACCGCCCGCTCCTCGCGCTCGCGCTCCGCCTCCGCTGGCTCATCGTCGCCGCGTCGATCGCGCTCTTCGCCCTCGCCGCGCACACCTTCAAAAACCTCGGCGCCGAGTTCATCCCCCAACTCGACGAAGGCTCGTTCGCCACGCACATGATCCGCACCACAAGCATCGGCCTCGACGCCTCCGTCGCCATGCAGGAAAAAACCGAGAAAATCATCCTCGAGCAATTCCCCGGCATCACCACGACCTTCTCGCGCATCGGCACGCAGGAAGTCGCCACCGACCCCATGGGCGTCAACGTCGCCGACACCTACATCTTCTTCAAACCCTTCGACCAATGGAACGGAACGGCGGTCTCCAGGTCGCCGGACGCGCGCAGCGCGCCAATTCCGCATTCCGCACTCCCCACTCCGCATTCCAAGTCCGACCTCGCCGCGCAACTCACCGCCGCGCTCGAAACCGCCATCCCCGGCCAGGCCTACCTCTTCAGCCAGCCCATCCAAATGCGCTTCAACGAAATCCTCGAAGGCACGCGCGCCGACATCGCCGTGAAAGTCTTTGGCGACGACTACGACCAAATCGAGCACATCGCCACCGAGGCGCGCGAAATCCTCGAAGCCATCCCCGGCGCCGCCGACGTCGAATTCGACTCGCTCGGCAAATCCCCGCTCCTCGAAATCAAACTCAAACCCGACGCCATGGCGCGCTACAACATCCACGCCTCCGAACTCAACGCCGCCATCGAAACCGCGCTCGCCGGGGCCGACGTCGGCACGGTCATCGAAGGCAACCGCCGCATCCCCATCGTCGTGCGCGTCCCCGACGACATCCGCTCCCGCACCGAGGAAATCCTGCGCATCCCGCTCCGCGCCGAATCGCCCGACACCCTCCTCACGCTCGGCCAGGTGGCCGACCTCGTCGTCACTGAAAAAGTCGCCGCCATCACCCGCGAGTCCGGCCAGCGCCGCGCCGCGATCATGGTCAACCTCCGCGGCCGCGACGTGGAAAGCTACGTCCGCGAGGCGCAGCAAAAAATCGCCGCCGAAATCAAGCTCCCCCCCGGCTACACGATCGAGTTTGGCGGCTCCTTCCAAAACCTGCAACAAGCCCGCGCCCGCCTCGCGATCATCGTGCCCGCCGCGCTCGCAATCATCTTTGTCCTCATATTCATCGCCTTCGGCAGCCTCCGGCAAGCGCTGCTCGTTTACACGGGCATCCCGCTCGCCGTCACCGGCGGCGTCTTCGCGCTCTGGCTCCGCGACATGCCATTCTCGATCAGCGCCGGCGTCGGCTTCATCGCCCTGAGCGGCGTGGCAGTCCTCAACGGCCTGATGATGGTGAGCCATTTCAACACCCTCCGCGCCGAAGGCCTGAGCGTCCGCGACACGGCCATTGAAGGCGCCCTCACGCGCCTGCGCCCCGTGTTGATGACCGCGCTCGTCGCCAGCCTGGGCTTCCTCCCGATGGCGTTGGCCACCGGCCCCGGCGCCGAAGTGCAACGTCCCCTCGCCACAGTCGTCATCGGCGGAATCATAACAGCGACATTCCTGACGCTGATTCTATTGCCCGCGCTTTATGACACGTTTGAAAAGAAACAAAGACCTGAGAGCAGATGATGCGACGTAGCGCGGACTGCCGCCGGAATCCCCTGGCGCTTGGCATATCGAAAACGGAGAAGCCTCCACACACAAAAAAGACCGGGCGCAAACCCGGTCTTTTTTTAAGTTCAAGCGTCAGTGCTGACGCGTTTATCGCGCTTACCAGAAGATGATGTAGAGCACGATTGTGAGCAGCACGATGCCGATGCCGACTTTTTTCACGCCGGGCGAGGTCTCCAGCGCGATCGCCGTGTTCACGGGCATCTTCACCGGCTCCTTCAACGGATTCACGAGCGTGCAGATGGCGAGCACCGCGATGACAACCCCGAAGCAGATCGCCATGCGGTTGAGAAACGCGATTTCGGGCGTGAATATCTTGAGCGCGCCATAAAGCGCCGCGTTGATGACGATGCCGAGCCAGCCGAGATAACGCGGGGCCTTGTGCACCAAAAATCCAAACAAAAACACGCCGAGCACGCCCGGGCTGATGAAGCCTTGGAATTCCTGGATGAAGGTGAATATGCCGTTGTATTTCGGACTGCCCAATCCCGGCGCAATGACACACGCGATTCCCACAAAGATCAGCGTGCAGGCCTTGCCGACGTTCACGAGCACCTTCTCGTTGGCCCGCGGAGCCAGCTTGTGGAAGATGTCCATTGTGAAGATCGTCGAGGCCGAGTTGAGCATCGCCGCGAGCGAGCTCACGACCGCGCCGAACAGCGCCGCGAGCACGAACCATGTGTAGCCCGGTTTCAGCAAATTTTTCAACAGCGTGCCGTAGGCCGCGTCATAGTCGTATCCGACAATTTTTGTCGCCGAACTCACGCCCTTCTTGTTCGCCGCCGCCACCAGGTTTGTGTTGGCCGCAAAAATCTCGGTCGCGGTCGGGGCGGCGCCGACCTCAAGGGGCGCGCCCGCCTTCGCGGCGTTGTGCGAGGCGAGCGCAAGCGCCGTCGCCGTGTCGCGTTTCGCAAAGTTTTCCGTGAACGGAAACACCTTCTCCGATTTGCCCGACTGGAACTCGACCAGCACCTGCTTGTTCTTGATGTCGGCCTGTTCACGCAAGTCCCCGCTGTAGAGGTTGAATGCGAGAATGCCCGGAATGATCACCACGAACGGAATGAGCAGCTTGAGAAACGCGGCGAACATAATGCCCTTCTGTCCCTCGGCGAGCGACTTTGAGCCGAGTGTTCGTTGCATGATGTATTGGTTGAGCCCCCAATAGAAAAAGTTCGGAATCCACAGGCCGATGAGCAGCGCCGTCCACGGCACCGCCGGGTCCGACGCCGGACGCACCATGTGGAATTTGCCGCCCGCGCCGTTTTCGCCCGGCATCGCGGCCCCGGAATTGAGCAACGTGAGGCGTTCGATCGGCCCCGCGTCGGCGAGTTGCGCCACCGTCACATCGGACGTGGCCACCTTCGTGGCGATCAGTTCCGCGGGGTCTTTTTGTCCGATGGCGCTGAGCGCGAGCACGAGCACGAGCGCGCCGCCCGCGATGAGCGCGGAGCCCCAGATCAAGTCGGTCCACGCGCACGCGCGCAAACCGCCGACAAACACATAAACCGCCGCGCTTATTCCGATAATCCAGCACGACACGGTGATGTTCCCTATGTCGAGCCCGAGAATCGTCGTGCCCTGGAAAAACACCGTGATGACCTTCGATCCCGCAAAAATCACCGACGCCGTCGGCACGCCCACGAGGATGACCATGGTCACGATCGCCATGATTGTCCGCGAAAGCACGCCGTAGCGATGTTCGAGAAATTCCGGCACCGTGTAGATGCCCGCGCGCAAAAGTTTCGGCAGAAACAAAAACGCCACCACCACAAGCGTCACGGCCGCGAGCCACTCATAAGAGGCGATCGCCAGGCCCAGCCAGTCGGCCGCCTGACCGGACATCCCGACAAATTGCTCGGTGGAAATATTCGCCGCGATCAGCGAAAAACCCACAAGCCACCAGGTCAGCCCGCGCCCCGCGAGGAAGTAGGAACTGGCGCCTTTCGGCTCGTTCTTGCTTTTGGCGATGCCTTTCCAAGTGCCAAAGCCAATGACTGAGATAACTGCGACAAAGAACAGAACTATATCAAGTGTGCTCATTTTGATTATGCCCGGACGCGAATCCGGAGGGTGGTGCTGGTGGGTTTATGTGCGTTTGTTAAGGTAAGCGGCAACCGCCCCTGAAGGCGGTTGCCGAAATGAAAACATGAAAAAGTGTGGAAAATCCAAACCAAGGCGAGAACAGAAATCTCGTCCAAAAAGATTACGCCCGGGTCCATTTTTTTAACAACACAAACTCCGCCCTTGCCGTTCACCCGCCCGCCCGATTATCTGCACGGCTTTTCCACACAAACAGAACGCCCACGAACGCCACACGCCACCCATGATCCAAACCATCGCCGTCCTCGATTTCGGTTCACAATACACGCAAGTCATCGCCCGCCGCATCCGCGAGTGCCAGGTTTACTCCAAGATCTACCACTTCGCCACGCCCGCCGAGACACTCCGCGCCGACGGCGTCACCGGCATCATCCTCTCCGGCGGCCCCAGCTCCGTTTTCGCCCCCAACGCCCCGATGCCCGACAAGGCCATCTTTGAGCTCGGCGTCCCCGTGCTCGGCATCTGCTACGGCGTGCAACTCATGGGCAGGCTCCTCGGCGGAAAAGTCGCCCGCAGCAAACACCGCGAATACGGCCTCGGCACGCTCGCCATCCGCAAAAAATCCCCGCTCCTCGCCGGCCTCCCCCGCAAGCTCCGCGTCTGGAATTCCCACGGCGACCGCCTCATCGCGCTCCCTCCCGGATTCACCGCCGTCGCCCGCACCGAAAACTCCGAGTTCGCCGTCGTGCAGGACACCAAGCGCAACTTCTACGGCATCCAGTTCCACCCCGAAGTCTCGCACAGCGAGCACGGCATGGACATCATCCGCAACTACCTCTTCGGCATCTGCAACACCCCGAAAAACTGGACCACCGCCGACTTCATCAAGCAGGCCGTCGCCGAAATCCGCGCCCAAGTCGGCAAGGGCCGCGTGCTCCTCGCCCTCTCCGGCGGCGTCGATTCCTCCGTGTGCGCCGCGCTCCTCCACAAGGCCATCGGCAAACAACTCACCTGCGTTTACGTTGACACCGGCCTCATGCGCAAAAACGAAACGCAAAACATCGAGAAGCTTTACGCCAAGCATTTCAAAATCGACCTGCGCATCGTCGACGCCTCGCAACTCTTCCTCAAGCGCCTCAAGGGCGTCAACGACCCCGAGCGCAAACGCAAAATCATCGGCGGCGCCTTCATCGAAGTCTTCGAGAAAAAAGTCCGCGAACTCAAAACCCGGGAAGGCATCGAATACCTCGGCCAGGGCACCATCTATCCCGACGTCATCGAGTCGATGGCCATCGGCGGCAACCCCGCCGCCATGATCAAGTCGCACCACAACGTCGGCGGCCTGCCCGAGCGCATGAAGTTCAAGCTCGTCGAGCCGCTCCGCCAGCTCTTCAAGGACGAAGTCCGCCAAGTCGGCACCAAGCTCGGCCTGCCCAAGGAAGTGGTCTGGCGCCAGCCCTTCCCCGGCCCCGGCCTCGGCGTGCGCGTCGTCGGCGACATCACCAAGGAACGCCTCGACGTCCTCCGCGAAGCCGACGCCATCCTCCAGGAGGAAATGATGGACGCCGGACTCTATTACAAAATCTGGCAAACCTTCTGCGTTTATCTGCCCGTGAAATCCGTCGGCGTGATCGGCGACGAGCGCAACTACGCCGACGTGATCGCGCTGCGCCTCGTTGATTCGATCGACGCCATGACCGCCGACTGGGCCAAGCTCCCCAACGAGCTCCTGCAAAAAATCTCGAACCGCATCACCAACGAAGTCCGCGGCGTGAGCCGGGTCGTCCTCGACATCAGCTCCAAGCCGCCCGCGACGATCGAGTGGGAGTGAGCGGGATTTTCGATTCTCGATTCTCGATTTTCGATTGGGCGCTCCCGCGCCAAACCGCCAAACACCAGCACCATCGCAACCGCCCAATCAGTCCTATCGGTCTTATCCGTCCCAGTGGTCCTATTGGGACCATGAAAAACAATTCTTGCCGCACCCATATTTATGGGCAGGTTGTGCCCCATGAAAACCACACTCGAAATACCGGACACTGTTTTCCGAAAAGCAAAGGCCATCTCAATGCGCAACGGACAAACCTTCGGCTCCTACGTCACCCTTGCAGTGGAAAGCCGCGTCGCGGAGGACATGCGCCGCGGCAACGCAAAGCCGTGGATGCGCCATGCCGGCGCCTTCAAGTCGAGCCCCGCGGAGCTTGCAAAAATCCGCTCCGCCATCGCCGCCGAATTTGAGCAAATTGAGGACGAATCATGATACTGGACACAAACGCCCTCTCGGCCTTTTTCGAGGGCAACCCGAAGGTCGTCCAAAAATTTGAAGAAATGGCCGGCGTCCCGCATCTGCCGGTGATCGTGCTTGGCGAGTTTCGTTTTGGACTGCTTGGAAGTCGCAAAAAACGCGAATGGGAGACGCACCTCGCAGCCTTTGCCCGCGACTGCGTCACGCTTTCCATTACCGAAACAACAACATTTCATTACGCCGAAATCCGTCACGCCCTAAAAAAGGTCGGCACCCCCATTCCGCAAAATGACGCATGGATCGCCGCCCTTGCGTGGGAACTAAACATGCCCGTTCTCAGCGACGACACGCATTTCGATCTCGTCCCGCGTCTCCGCCGAATCGCCTTCTAACCCAACCTTCGCAGGCCGCTTGCGCGCCCTTCATTCCGCATTCCGAAATCCGCATTCCGCATTTATGCACACCCTCTCCGCCACCTCCAAGACCTTCGCCGACGAACTTGCCGCGTTCTGTCGCGCCGCCGAACCCTCGCCCGAAATCGCCGCCAGCGTCGCCGCCATCCTCGCCGACATCCGCGCGCGCGGCGACGAAGCCGTCTCCTACTACGCCGCGAAATTCGACAGCGCCAAACTCCGCGCCAAGGAATTCCTCGTCAAACCCGCGCTCATCGCCGACGCCGCTAAAAAATTGCCCGCCGCCGAGCGCAAGGCAATCGAGGCCGCGCACGCGAACATCCTCGCCTACAATCGCAAAAACCTCCCCGCAAACTGGACGGCAAAAAACAAGCACGGCGCGGAAGTCGGCGAAAAATTCGACCCCATCCGCCGCGTCGGCCTCTACATCCCCGGCGGACAAGTCCCGCTCGTCTCCACCGTGCTCATGACCGCCACGATGGCAAAAATCGCCGGCTGCCCGCAAATCGCCGCGTTCACCCCCTCCGATCCCTCCGGCAAAGTCTCCCCCGCCCTGCTCGCCGCGCTGCACATCGCCGGCGTCGACGAAGTTTACCGCATCGGCGGCGTGCAAGCCGTCGGCGCAATGGCCTACGGCACGACAACCATTCCCGCCGTCGACAAAATTTTCGGCCCCGGCAACGCCTACGTCTGCGAGGCCAAGCGCCAGGTCTTCGGCACCGTCGGCGTCGATTCGCTCCCCGGCCCCAGCGAGCTCATGGTGATCGCCGACGACACCGCGCGCGCCGACTTCGTGGCCGCCGACCTCCTCGCCCAGGCCGAGCACGGCTCCGGACGCGAAAAAATCTACCTCGTCGCCACCTCACAAAAAATCATCGACGCCATCTCCGGGGAAATCCAATCACAGCTCAAATTGATCGCCCGCTCGGAAAAAACGCAGGCCGTCCTGACCGGCGGATTCCTAGCCATCGAGGCGCCCTCGCCCGACCAAATCGCCGACATCGCCAACTACGTCGCGCCCGAGCACCTCGAAATCATCACCAAGCCCGCCGCCGAGAAAAAACTCCTTCGCGCAATCACAACCGCCGGCGCGATCTTCCTCGGCAATCACACCCCGACCGCGCTCGGCGATTTCACCGCAGGCCCGAGCCACGTGCTCCCGACCGCGCGCACCGCGCGCTTTTCGAGCGGCCTGCGCACGGCGGATTTCATGCGCCGCACAAGCATCGTCCGCTACGCCCCCGCGAGCGTGAAAAAAGGCAACGAAGTCACGAGCCATTTCGCCGCGATGGAAAAACTCGACGCCCACGGCCGCTCGGTAAAAATCCGCTGCTGATCTCGCCCGCGCGCGCGTATGCAACGCCACCCATCAATGCACAGCAGCCACAATCCGCCTCCAGAACCGACCGCCGAGCAGCTCGCGCACGCGCGCGCCGAGCATCGCAGGCACGTCGAATTCTACCAGCGACTCCAGCAAGTTTCCGCGCACCACAATCCGCGCTTCTCCGTCACGAACGTCATCATCGCGCTGAACATTGCCGTGTTTATTGTCATGGGTTTTCTCGGCGCGGGCTGGTTCATGCCCGCGGAGGACGGGATGCTCGTCTATATAAAATACGGCGCGAACAACGGCGCGGCCACGACCAACGGCGAATGGTGGCGGCTTCTCACGTGCATGTTCATGCACTACGGCATCATCCACATCGCCGTGAACATGTGGGCGTTGTATCAGGCGGGCGCGTTTCTTGAAAAGTTGCAGGGCCGCTTCATCTACGCGCTCATCTATCTCGCCAGCGGGCTTTCGGGCGGCTTCGCAAGCATCATCTGGCACGGCGACCAGACATGGAGCGCGGGCGCGTCCGGCGCGGTCTTCGGCGTCTTCGGCGCAATCCTCGGCTACATGCTCAGGATGCGCAGCGGTCTTCCCGCGACCGTTTACAAGCCGATCATGAAAAGCACCGCCACATTCGCCGTCTATAACATCGCCTTCGGCGCCGCTGTGACGGGCATCGACAACGCGGCGCACATCGGCGGTTTCGCGGGCGGCGTCATTCTCGGCGCGGCGCTCGCGCAACCGCTCGACCTGAGCCTGCGCCGCATCCGCCGACTGCAAACGCTCGGCCTCGCGGGCCTGCTTCTTACAGCGCTGATTTTTGGCGGCATAAAACTCACGCCGCGTTTTAACTATTCGGTCACCGACGAGCTCGCGTGGGGAACGAAGGAGGCTTCGATCCTCAATAAGCTCAACACGCTTGGAACCTCGCGCAATGGCGTGCTGAAAAAGTTTGCCTCCGACAACAACACAAGGGAGCTCGCCAACTGGATCGACTCCAGCCTCATCCCAACCTACCGAGAGCTTCTGGAGGAAACCTCGTCGCCGCGTTTTAATCCCGATCAAATTACAGCAAAACGACAAAAGCTCCTCATCACGGCCTTGGATGAAAGCCGCCAAACTTGGGCCGACTTCAACACACGACTGAAGGACGACCGGGCATTCGACCTCTCGACATGCATGCAACGCAGCAATCAAATTGTCGCCAATTTCAACCAGGCAAACAAAGCGCTCAAATACGAAGCACTCCCAAGGAAAAACAAAAATCCAGCGACCGGAGCGCCGGATTCATCCTCCTGACTCCTGCACCCGACTCCTTTCATCCACCCATGCGCATCGCCGTCATATCCGACACACACGACCGCTACCCGCCGCATTTGCCGCAACGCATCCAAGGCGCCGATGAGATCTGGCACCTCGGCGATGTCTCCGCGCCCGCCATTCTCGACGAGCTCTCGCTGATCGGGCCGCCGCTGCATGTCGTGCAGGGCAACTGCGATTTTTATCCGTGGCCCACCTCGCTCCGCCGCGAAATCAACGGCATGCGCTGCCAGCTTGTCCACGCTCCACCCCCGGATCTGCCGCGTGAGTATTGCGACATTCTTCTGCACGGGCACACGCACATCCCGCGCGACCAGGTGATCGACGGCATTCGCTGGCTGAATCCCGGCAGCGTTTCACTGCCGCGCGGGGGCCATCCTCCAAGCTTCGGCTGGCTGACCATCGGTCCGGACAAAAGCGTCGAGTGGAGCATCGAGCATTTGTAGCCGCAAACCGCCGGACTCGTGGTGCTCAGGCTACTCCGCTTCCGGCGGCTCAATGCGCAGTTTTTTGCGCCACGAGGGAAACGCCAGCAGGCACACCGCAAAGGCAATGCCCGCGAACGTGGCCTTTTTGCCGGTGGCCAGTCCCCACGGCACATATTCAATGCGAAACACATGGCGCCCCTGGGCGAGCGGGATTGCCCGCAATATGTAGTTCGCCGGAAGCACGTCGTAGTTCGTTTGCACGCTGCCGGGCAATGTCACCGCGCGCCAATCGCGCGACCACGGATCGGTCATCACGAGCATCGTGGCGCGGTTGCAGGTCACCTCCAGCGTCCACTGGTCGGTTGAGGCGCCGAGCAGGCGCACGGTGTATTCGACCGATTGCGGCTCGGGTTTCGGATTCGGCTCCTGCTCGAGTATTACCTTATGCTTGAGATCAAACTGGGGATTGGCGAGCGCCTTGAATATCTCGTCGCGCGACTTCATCACCTCGTAATTGGACACGATATAAAAACGTCCCATCGCCTCGGGCGCGATCGGCGTCGCCTTTATATTATTGCCCTCGGGATGGAAAATAAAGCGGCAGCGCAACAGGCCGAACAATCGCTGGTCAATTCTCGTGATGTTCAGGTTTTGCGTGGCGCCATCCGGGTTCAGTCCCTGCGTAAATGTCATGAACTCCGAGTAGCGTTTAAGCACCGAGGGTTCGTTGCCCCATATGCCTTCCGAGCGCCACATCATGCCCGACATCGGCGCGATCAGGTTTAGCGCGCGATAGCCGCTCCTGGGATCGTTTTTCGCAAAAAACTCCTGCAATTGCATGCCGTGTATTTCGGAAACCTTGAAGCTCGGCAGGTTTTTATACGCGAAAATATACACATCCACGACGGCCATCAGGCAAAGCGCCCAGACCACCTGCGGAACCTTGCGCGCCGCCAGCCACAACGCGCCCGCGACCATGAGCAGCCCCCCGCCGATTCGCAGCGCCAGCGCGCTCGTCGCCACTCCCGCCTCCATCACTCCGGATTGCACCCAGTAGTTTTTGTGCAGGTAGCTTTCATTCGAATCGATCATCGAGTTCAATATCGACTTCCAACTTTCCAGCGCGCCGTCCGTGCCCATCCAAATCCCCGCCAGCACGCAGCCCGCGCCAAGGCCGAGCCAGGCCGCGCCCCAGCCGACGCCCGGCTTTTCCTTGTTGAGCAGCCGGTTGACGCCCATTGCCGCCAGCAACGAGCCGAACAGTCCGGCAAAAAACACAAACTTCGACGCGCCGCGGAAGGATGAATAAAACGGCACCATCTTATACAATATATTATACAACGCCGAAACATTGCTGCCAAACGCGAGCAACAGCACCGCGGCAAGCAGGCCGATCCAGCGCAGCCGGTCGTTCATTTTGAATCCGCCGACGCCGAACGCGGCAAACGCAAGCCCGGCCACGCCCATGTATAATTGCATCTCCCAAAGATAACAGCGCCCCCAATACATGACCTTTTCCGTGCCGCCGTAAAACCACGGCGCGATTGTGGTGAGCAGGTTTTCCGGCGGCAGGCCGAACATTTTTGCAAACTCAAGCCCGGCGCCGCCCGCGCGCACCGACTCCATCATCGCGCCGTAGGAGGGAAGCAATTGCATCGCCGAAAAAATGGCGGCCAGGGGATAAATGGCCAGCAGGCCGAGAACCGTCGCCATGCGCCGCTCCGCCTGCCAGAGAAATATGAGCGAATACACGCCGGCCGTGATCGCCGTGTAATATGCGTATTGCGCGTGGCCCGCGTAGATCTGCAGCGCGGCCGCGCCCGCGGCGAGCACGATCCACTTGAAGCGATGCGCGCGCATCCATCCGTCAATGCCCCAGAACACAAAAGGAGCCCACGCCATCGAGCCGAGATTCGACATGTGCCCCGCGTAAACGTGCATGAAATACGTGCCGCCGAGCATGGCGAGCACCCCGCCGACAAACGCCGCGGCGGGCCTGAGCCCGCGCCACGCCGCCCACATGTAGAGGCCGAGTCCGATGACAAATGTGTGAAACGCCATCAGCACGTTGATCGCCGCGGTCGGCGGCAAAAAGGAAACGAACCAAGTGGGCGGATAAAACAACGCCGCCTGCGAGTCGCCCACAAACGAATGCCCGCCGTAGGTGTAGGGATTCCAAAGCGGAAGGTTGAACGGCGGGATTTCCTTCCACGCCGGGGTCATCGGAAGATCGCGGGTGGCCTCGGAGTGCAGAAAGTGCTGCTGATATATATACTGGCTGTAAACATCCGTGCCCGGTTTCGAATACACGACATCCTTTGAAAACAGGTGCCAGCAAAACAGGCTCATCACGATGGCGAACAATCCCGCGCACCACGGCAGATGCGCGTGATACCTGCCCCACACCCATTGCGCGGCGGCGACAATCCATGCCCAAAGCCGTTTCATTTTATTCATAAGAACACTCTTAATAATTATATTATAATATAACGCCGGTCGTTGCCTGGTTTTAATTGCCGCGCTTATTTATTAAGGAAGATCGACGGGATTTGCAGCGGCACGCCGGCGCTGCCCGGCACGTTCGACATCGGGAAGCGCAGGTCCTGCTGCTGGGCGGGCTGCGGCTGGGCCTTGCCAAGGGCAACCTCCAGGTTGCGGCGCGCGTCCGCGAGGTTGGGGTTGATCCTCAGCGCCTTTTGCAACGCGAGAATGGCGTCGTCGCGACGGTTCGCCTGCATGAGCGCGACACCATAGTTTGTCAGCAAGATGGCGTTGCCGCCGTCGAGACTCAGCAACCGCGTCATTGGGTCGCCGCCCATCATCTCGCACACGACGTCGAACACCTCGGTTCCATTCATCTGGCGCAGCAGGGAAAGCGCCTCGCGCTGGTCCGCCTTTATCAATTTGGCGAACAGGTCGCCTCCGCGCATTTCGAGCAAGTGCGCAAGCGGTTCGTCGCGCATGTCGAGGATCATCGATTCGTAGGCGTCGCTGCCCCGCATTTTGCGCAACGCCAAATAGGCGGCGCTGCCCTTGAGCGTGAAGATATTCCTGAACTCACCGGCGGCGTCGAGCTTGAGCAGGTCGTTGAGGATTCCTTTTTCGGCGAGCCGTTTTTCGAGAGCCGCCCCGCTCTCCTCCTTGACCAGGTTTTCGAGCGTGTCCACGGTCCTGGCCTTGCGCAAATCGTCGAGCGGATCGCTGACGCGCAACTTGATCAGCTCCTCAATCGCCGCGCCGCCTTTCAAACCGAGCACGCGTTCATGGGAGTCGCCGCATTTGGTTTTCAACAGTTTGCCCAGCGCCGCGCCGTCAGGGCTGTTGACCAAGTCGCCAATCGTCACATTACCCTGCTCGGAGAGCAGCTGTTGCAGCGTCTGGTAGCCCCTTTCCCGCAACATCTGCGTGAATTTGGGACCGCTCTCGGCCCTGAATATTTTTTCATACACTGGCGCGGCCTCGGCGCCCTGCTGAACCTGTGTCAACGCGTTGGCATAATTCACCATGAACGCGCCGATCGGCATGAGCCGCATCGCGCGCCGGAAATACGGAAGCGCCTCGGCATTGCGTCCTTTTTGGAGGAGAAGCACGCCCATGTTGTTATTCGTTTCGGCCAGATCGGGGCGCAGGCGGTTGGACTGCTGTATGTGATAATACGCCGCGTCGCGATTGCCGCTGTCGAGCAGCACCTTGCCATAGCGGCTGTGCGCCTGCCACGCGTCCGGATTTTTTGAAAGTGTGTAGCGCCACATGTTTGTCTCGTTCAGAAACACGTCGCTGTATAAATTCCCGTTGAAGGCCACCAGCACCAGCGCCGCGATGCCCGCGCCCATCGCCCACGGTTTGCCCTTGTCGGAAACGCAATCGTATAGTTTCGCCGCGCCCGCGATCATCAACCCGATCACGCCGATGACCGATATATACAGGAAGTGATCGGCCACCCAGGTGATGCGCATGTAGGACATGTCAACAAATCCGAGCACCGGCACGAGGAACCCGAAGAAAAAGCCGAGGCCGAGTATCAGGTGTTTTCCCCAAGTTTTGCGATAAACCCAGAATAAAACCACCAGCGCGATAAACGCCACCCAAGGCAAAAACATCCACAGCGGCGGGTTTTCCGGCACCTCCCATCGCGGATAAATCGGCATCAGGGGATACGGATCGAACGGCCACACGCACTGTTTTAAATAGAAGAAAATCGCCGCGCCCGCGATCACGATGCGCGACCACCAGCCGCCCACCGGAATGACCTCCGCGCCGATGGCGTTCTTGTGCTGAAAATAAACGGTGACAAGCGCGACTATTATGGCCATGGCAAAAAATGGCGCGGTGCTGAGCACAAGGTGCCTCACCGAGCGCCATTGCGGGCCTTTCCGCTTGTTCCACAGCTGGACAAGCCCCCACGTTATGCCAAGCGCGACAAGCATGCCGGCCGCGAATTTCAGGCTCCCGGAGGGCGCTATGATTTCCTTTATCAGCGAGCTTGTTGAGTTGGCTTGCGAGCTTATGGTCTCGGCCCCCACCAGCCATCTCATGGCGACGATTGTGCCGCAAGCAACAGCGGCGCAAAACGAGGCAAGCGCCATGAAAACAGGGGTGTCCCGAAGCTCCAAATTGTCGTCCTTCCACCATTTATACAATACAAACGCGAAAGGAAGCACGATGACGGCGCTCTTGCTCAGCAACGCCGCCGCGAACAACACCAGCGACGCCACAAGATTCCCCGTCTTTCCCCCCTCGTGATATTTTATAAACGTGATCGCCGAGAGCAGCATGAATATGAGCGAAATTGTGTTCTTCTGCTCCGACACCCACGCCACCGACTCGACAAGCACGGGATGAATCGCAAACAAAAGCCCGCCTATCCACGCCCACCTTATTCTTAATAATGAAAGCAATTGCCACACCAGCAGCGCGTTTATCACATGCCAGATCGAGTTTATAATATGATAACAACTGTTGTCGTATTGCCAGAGCTGCCACTCGAGCCAGAGGATCGTCGCCTTGAGCGGCAGGTAGTCGGCGCCGACATCGCCCTTCCAGATTATCTTCAGTCCGGCAAGACCGCTGCTGAGCGCGGGGTTGGCGGTGATCTCCTGGTCGTCGTCCCAGAGCCAAGTGCCGTGAAACGCCGGCGACGCCACAAACAAACCCGTCGCCACGATGATCGCCGCGTAGAGCAGAATCCTGTGCCAGTCGTGCTTCACGACCGGCGTCGGCAACGGTTCGGGCGCGGCGGTTGCGGAACCGGAGGCGGCGGGCGCGCTCTTGAGGCTGCGCGTATGTTCCGGGAACTTGCGGGATGATTTGTCGTTCATTGAAGATGGGCGGTGCGTTGTTTGTATACGGAGCAAACCGTGTCGAACACTTGCGACACAGGGATGTTTTTCATGCAGAGATTGTTGTTGCAGGCGGTCTGGCGGTTGTTCCACGCGTTGATGCACGGCGAGCAGGCGAGGCCGAGCCAGATGTTGTGATTGCGCGGGCTGAGCGTGCCGAAGAGCAACGGCGTTTCGGGACCGAACAGCACAACCACATCGACCGGCGTGAGCGCCGCGAAATGCGCGGGGCCGCTGTCGTTGGTGACGAGAATTTCCGCCAGTCCGTAGACAATCAGGAGCTGGCGCAGCGTCGTCCTGCCCGCGAGCGAGAAACAGCGCGCGTCATTCACCTCGGCGACGAGTTTTTCGATTTTTTCCGCCTCAGAGGGGCCGCCGGTGAACGCAATCGCGACATCGGAATGCGTTTCCAAAAGCCGCCGCGCGAGCGCGACATAGTTCGAGTTTTCCCATCGGCGCAGGGGCATCAGGTCGCTCGCGTTGGCGTTGAGCAAAATGACGCGGCGCGTGCGTCCGGAGGCGTCCGCGCCCGCGAGCTCGCGAAGCATCGCGGCAACCTCCTCGCGCTCGGAATCCTCCGGCTTGAAATGCGCGAGCGACATCTCCGCGGGCGCCGCGAATCCAAACGTCGGAAACGCGCCGGGATCGTTGTCGAGCGCGCGCACGAGCGAAAGAAACGTCTTCGACGCGTGCATGTGCGAATTATACAACACGCGATGCGTGCACAGATTTCCGCGATACGGCCCCTCGCCAAAATAACAGTGAAAACCGACGCGCATCCGCGTGCCCATCATGTAGGCGATGATGGCCGACGCGCGCGCAAAAAACTCCATGTCGATGCACACGTCGATTTTGCGACGGCGGATTTCCCGCAAACGCGAAAGGCAGCTCGTCACCATCGACACCGCCGACTTCGTGCGAATCGTAAGCACATTCTCGCGCGGAATCAGGTCCATCACATCAAGGATGAACCGGTTTTCCTCGAACATGAGGAAAAAAACGTTCTCCCTGCCCACCTTCGCGACGGCCTGCCGGATGGCCTCGTTTGCGAGAACCGTCGAGCCCTGCTCGGCGAGTTTCAGAAAAATAATGCTCTTGGGCTCCGTTTTTATGTCGGGCCTGAAAATCAAATCCATGAGCCAGCGCCAAAAGGTAAAACAGGCGCAGACATACGGAAACACCCATCCGTCAATTTGTTGCAATCGTTTAGTTTGGGCGCTTGGTCGGCTCATGGATAGTGGGCATGCAAATGGAAAAGCGTGTAAAATACGTGAGAACGGCCCTTTGAAAAGACCGAAAAGCGGGCAAAATCAAAACAGCGTCCCCGGATACTCGCCTCGAGCCACGAGCTCCCGAATCGAGGCGACCACGCCGGGCTTGTCCGCCGGATACGTTATGCCAAACCAATCGCTGTCCGCCGTGAACGCGCGCACGCGCAACCCGCCCCGCCCGACCAGTGCCGCGACTGCCGCGGGCAAATAAAACTCATCCTGGCTTCCCTCAGCGTAAGTTTCATCGCGCCGCAGGAACGCCGTGAGCTGCCCCTCCAGCGCGTCAAAAAATCCCGGCAAAAAGCCCCAGCAATTCATCGAAACCGTTTCGTCGCCGGAATACTTTTTCCCCTCCCCTCCCCCTACTTCCGCCGCCGCGATTTTTGTGTGCTCGACAACATCGCGCAACCATCCGTCCGCCGAAACCTCGCACATGCCTCGCGACACCGTGCCGTTTTCCGAAAGCGTCCGCGACAGCTTGAACCCCACCAGCGCCGCCTCGCCCTCGCTCGCCGCCGTCAAAAACCCGGTCAACTTCCGAAACGCGTCCGCGCCGTAAAAATCATCCGCGTTGATCACCGCGAAAGGCTCCCGAACCTCGCCGCGCGCGCACCAAGTCGCATGCCCCGTGCCCCAGGGCTTCGCGCGCCATGACGGCACTCCAAACCCCGGCGGCAAATCGTCCATCGCCTGAAACGCATACCCCACCTCGATGCGCCCGTCATACTTCGCGCCGACCTGCGCGCGAAAAACCTCCTCAAAATCGCGGCGAATGACAAACACCACGCGCCCGAATCCCGCCCGGATCGCATCGAAAACCGAATAATCCAAAAGTGTTTCGCCCGACGGACCGACGGGGGCGATCTGTTTGAGCCCCCCGAAACGGGAGCCCATACCTGCGGCAAGAACGAGTAACGTGGGTTTCATAAACAGCCACCCTTGCCCAAAATGACGCGGAAGCGCAACACCAAGGAACAGCCCGGCTCAGTCCCGCGAACCCGCGCGCCCCCCGGGGCTCGCCGCCGGCCTTTTTTCCGCGGCATCGTCAGCGGCGGCCTCCGGTGTCAGCACATGCTTGCGCAACAGATTCACCACGCCCCAAAGCACGATTCCGAACGCCGCGCCGCCGATGTGCGCAATCGTCGCCACGCGGATGTTGGGATCGTCAAACTTGATCATGCCGCCCCCGCGCCCGCCGAGCCGCGCCTCGTAAATCAACTCCGCCACATGGATGCCCAGAAACACCGGCCAAAACCAGTCGCGCCACGATTGCTGCCAGCCCAAAAACGCAAGCATCACAAGCCAGCCCACGTTCGCGCCCGACAACCCGCCGTAGCGAATCATGTCCGCGTCAAAAATAAAAATCGTTGTCGTCACGGCCAGGGGCATCAGCACGAGCCAGCCCACGTTCAGCCACCAGCGATACCGGTAAACCAGCGCCCACCCGATCAAAAAATACAGCCCCGTATCCAGCGCGAAATGCACCCAACCGAAATGCACGAAATTCCCCGTCCACATCCGCCACCACTCGCCCGCAATGATCGCCAAGCGGTCGTAAACCAGCGCGCGCGCCAGCTCCGGCCACGACTGCGCGACAAGCGCCAGCACCCCGCCCGGCAAAAACAGCCACGGCAGCAAACGCGGTTTCAACAGTGATGAGAACGGCGGGATCATTTTGAAAACGCGGAGCTTGGCCGCGGATCGCGATGTTGACGACAACTTTTGCGCGTGCAACACGCCGCGCACTCGGCCAACAATCACGCCCGTATTCTTTTTCGTTTTCGCAACCGCACGGCAGCGCGCAATCGTTCCGGGCGAAGCTACAATCCGCCAAATCCAAATTTCCCGCATGCCGCTCACACCCTCCGCCACACGCGAACTTCTCGCCTCGCTCGGCCACAACCCGAAGCGCTTTCTCGGGCAAAACTTCCTTGTTGACGGCAACATTGTGCGCAAATCCCTCGAACTCGCCCAAATCGCCCCGGCCGACACCGTCGTCGAAATCGGCCCCGGCCTCGGCACGCTCACCAACGCCCTGCTCGAAACCGGCGCTCACGTTTACGCGGTCGAAAAAGACACCACGCTCCACGCCCACCTCGCCTCCACGCTCGCTCCGAAGCATCCCCAAACATTCCACCTCATCCACGGCGACGCCCTCGACCACCCCCTCGCCGGATTGGATTCAGCCCTTCAGCCATTCAGCCATTCAGCCCCTTCCATCAAAGTCGTCGCCAACCTCCCCTACGCCATCTCAACCCCGTGGATGGATGCGATTCTTTCCGGCCCGCTGCCCGAACGCATGGTGCTCATGCTCCAGCAGGAGGCCGCGCAACGCTACACCGCCGGGCCCGGCACCAAACAATACAGCGCCATCTCCATCTTTCTTCAAAACGCCTACGACATCGCGCCCGGCCACAAAGTCTCCGCCGCCTGCTTTTATCCGCGCCCCGACATCGAGTCGTATCTGCTCCACCTCGTGCGCAAGCCGCGCCCCTTTATTTTTGCGACTGAAACAAAAGCCGCCATTCGCGCCTGTTTCCAGCAACGCCGCAAACAACTCGGCGCGCTGCTTCGCGACCGCCTGCCGGACGGCGCGCGCGGCGACTGGTTCGATTATCTCGCGACCGCGGGACAATTCACCCCCAAAAGCCGCCCCGAGGAAATCCCGCCCGAACTCTGGACTCATTTCCCCGCAAATCCGCCGCCGCAGACTCGCGCTTGAAACTCCTCCGATTTTAAATCTATAAATGCGCCCTTATTTTCCGAAGCACCATAATCCCTCGTCCGGTCGCACACACACATACATGACATCCTACCTGAAAAAACTAACCGCCGTGCCGCCGGCCCTTTTTTCCCTGTTCGTTTTTGCCGCCGCGCCCGCGCTGCACGCGCAGGAGGCCGCCGCGCCCGGCATATTTGCAGATGGCCAGGAATATTACGGCGACGACGAGGAGTATCACATTTACGGATCCGTCGAGAACGACCAATACACCTCGTCCACCGGTTTTTTCCGCGTCACCATCCCCGTGCTCCCCGAGCTCGGCGGCCAGATAAACGACACGCCAAACACCGTCACCTTCCAGGATGACTACGGCGAGCACGCGACCATCGGCTGCTTTCGCATGAACGACGAGCTGCGCGCCGAGGAAACCAAGCGCGGACGCAAGGAATTCCTCGTGTGGTTTTTCCAGCAATTCATCCAGCGCGATTTCACCCGCAACGTCCCCGGCACCAGCACCGAGCCCAACGCCCGCTTCATCAACGGCACGCAAGGCGGCACGCTCTTCACGCAACTGCTCCTGCCCAACGGCTCCGCGTTTGCCCATCGCGTTTTTGTTTTTCCGCCCAAGTCGGGCCACGTCGCCAAGCGCGGCAATTTCATCTTCATAAACAACGGCAACATCTACGTGATCAGCATCGAGCTCGCCGAGCGCATCTTCGAGCACAGCACTTACAACAAAACCGTCACCGAGGAGGAGGCCGTCCTTCGCAGGCGCCTCAACGATTTCCTAAACCGCATCACCTTCATGGAAGCCCCGGCAAACGCATCGGCACCCGCCGGCAACATTCCCGCAACAGGCATCGCCCCCGCCCCGGCTCCCGCAGCGACACCGTCGGAAATCCCCGCCATCACGCTCCCCTCTTCCGGGCCGTCATCCTCGGGCACCTCCCTCAAATAATATCCACACGAAAATGGGAAGGTCGGCGGCAGGAATGCCTCCTCCCCGCCATGCCCACAACGGCACTCATCCCCGCCGCGCGCTCACGCCCACGCCGCGCACAAGCAATGAAAATCAACAATACTCGGCCCCTTTTTTGCCCTAAATGAAGCCATTGAATTATAAAGCAAACTTATTTGGATATTTGGTGTTATCAGGGCCGTGGGGACTTCTTGCAATTGCGTGCTTACAAAAAGTTGGTCGATTGAATGGATATGCACCAATGTCCATAATATGCTTTGTCGTTTCATTGCTGTGGGGATTTTGGCTTTTAGGCTTCCGGATACAAATCTCCGAAAAGCAGTTAGAGTATCGAGATGGATTGTATCGAAAAACAGCAATCTCTTTGAATGAAATAATCAGCGTAAAACAAGGTTGGAAAAAACAGCATTACCGATTTGGGGCCTCTTTAAAATTCAGGTCACTAATAATTAAATATAAAACTGCAGCCGGATTAAAAATATTATATATAAATCCATTACCATTTAATGGTAATGTTTCTAAGGTCATAAAAACTCTGAGCAGGATCGAGCGTGCATCCGACACCTGAAATGTTACGAACTTTTTTGGCGTCTTAAAAACTACCAATCTGGCGTCGTAGTTTTTTTTAGAGGGATAAAAATGGAGGGATGAAAATGGGGATGGGCCGAGTTTTGTTGATTTTCATTCTCCTCATGAGTTTTTGGCAGGAAAATAAGGACGCGGATTCAATGATTCGTTCGCGTTTATTGATTTACGCCCGTCAAACAGGCGCGCCGGAGAACTGGCGGACCGTGCTACGCGCCCGATATTCCCGTGATTTCGCCGTCGGGCGACACGTCGATTTTTTCGGCGCTCGGCACCCTGGGCAGTGCCGGCATGCGCATCATCCGGCCGGTGAGAGCCACGATAAATCCCGCGCCCGCCGCCAACTCGAAATCGCGCACCGTGATGCGGAACCCGCGCGGACGTCCGAGCTTCTTCTCGTCATCGCTGATCGAGTTTTGCGTCTTCGCCATGCACACGGGCAGCCCGCCAAACCCCGCCGTCTCGAACAACGCAAGCCTGTGCTCCGCCTCGGGCAGGAAATCCACCCCGTCCGCGCCATAGATTCGCCGCGCGATCGCGCCGATTTTTTCACGCACCGGCATCGAATCCGCATAAACGAACTCCAGTGGCGACAGGGTTTTCTCCGCCGCGGCGATTGATTCCACAACCGCGTTCGCCAGCTCCACCCCGCCCTCGCCTCCGCGCGCGAACACATCCGAGAGCGCGCACCCCGTGCCGTTCGCCGCGCAGAACTCGCGAACAACCGCAAACTCCTCCGGCGTGTCGGCGGGAAAGCGGTTGATCGCCACCGTCACCGGGCGCCCGAAGCTCCTCGCCGCGTCGAGATGCGCCGCAAGATTTTCAAGGCCCCGGGTGAGCGCCGCCACGTCCGTTTTCTCAAGATCGGCAAGCGCCACGCCACCGTGCATCTTGAGCGCGCGAATCGTCGCCACGAGCACAATCGCGTCCGGCGCGAGTCCCGTCTGGCGGCATTTGATGTCGATGAATTTTTCCCCGCCGAGGTCGAACGCGAATCCGCACTCCGTCACCACGTAATCCGCGTGCGCGAGCGCCATGCGCGTCGCCAGCGCCGAGTTGCATCCGTGCGCGATATTCGCAAACGGCCCGCCGTGCACAAACGCGGGCACACCCTCGGCTGTTTGCACGAGGTTCGGTTTTAACGCGTCGCGCAACAGCGCGCACATCGCGCCCGTGACGCGAAACTCCGACGCGCGCACCGGCTCGCCCTCCGCGGTGAAACCGACAACAAGCCGGTCAATCCGCGCGCGCAAATCCGCCAGCGATTCCGACAGGCAAAGCACCGCCATGATTTCCGACGCCGCCGTGATGTCGAAGCCGCCCGCGCGCTCCGTCGCCGAGTCCACTCCCGTGCGAATCGAGCGCAGCGCGCGGTCATTGCAATCAAGCACTCGCTTCCAAAGCACGCCCTCCGGCGCGAGTCGCGTTTGTTTGAAATGGAGCTGGTTGTCGATCACCGCCGCGAGCAAGTTGTGCGCCGATGTGATCGCGTGAAAATCCCCCGTGAAGTGCAGGTTGATCTCGCGCGCCGGCTGCACCGTGCTGAGTCCGCCGCCCGCCGCGCCGCCCTTGCGCCCGAACACCGGCCCCATCGAGGGCTGCCTCAACGCCAGCGCGGCGGAGCGCCCGGTTTTTTTGATGCCCTGCGCGAGCCCGATCGACGTGACCGTTTTGCCCTCGCCCGCGGGGGTCGGCGTGATCGCCGAAACGAGGATAAGTTTCCCGTTTTTCGGACGGCGCGCCCGCGCCGCGTCGAGCGCTGCCAGCGAAACCTTCGCCTTGTCGTTGCCGTAAAGCGAGAGGTGGTCTTGGTTGATGCCGATTGAACGTGCGAGGTCGGTGATGGGAATCATGGGTAAAATATTGGTTATTTTGCGAGGGAATCGGCGTAAATCGACTCAAATCGATTTGAATCGATTTACGCCGATTCTCACGCATGTTTTCCCCCATGTTAAAACTTCTCTTCATTGGTGACATCGTCGGAAAACCCGGGCGCGCAATTGTGATTGAAAAACTCGCCTCGCTGCGCGCCGAGCGCGCCATCGACTTTGTCGTCGCCAACGCCGAGAACTCCGCCGCCGGCTCGGGCATCACCGGCGCAATCGCCAAAACACTCCTCGCATCGGGCGTGGATGCCATCACGCTCGGCGACCATGTGTGGGATCAAAAAGGCTGGGAACACGATATCGGCGCGCTCGACCGCGTTTGCCGCCCCGCCAACCTTCCCGCCGCGTGTCCCGGACGCGAATATGTCATCCTCGAAGCCGGGGGTTTCCGCCTCGGCGTGACGACGATGCTTGGCCGCCAGTTCGTGGGAATGAAAGCCGAATGCCCGTTCCTCGGTGCCGAGCGCGTCCTGCGCGAGCTTGAGGACAAAACCGACGGTGTCTTTGTTGAAATCCATGCCGAGGCCACGTCCGAAAAACAAGCGATGGGCTGGCATCTCGACGGACGCGCCGTCGCCGTGCTCGGCACGCACACGCACGTCCCCACCGCCGACGCATCCGTGCTGCCCGGCGGCACGGCGTTCATGTGCGACGTGGGAATGACCGGCCCCTACGCGTCGGTGTTGGGCCGCGAAGTGAAACCGGTGCTCGGACGCTTCCTCGACGGCATGCCGCGCCGCTTCGAAGTGGCCGAGGGCGATGTGCGCATGTCAGCCGCGCTGGTGACATTCGACCCCGCAACCAAACGCGCGGTATCGTGCGAATTGATAACGGTGAAAAGCTAACCGGCGCGCGTTCTCGAACTGCGCACGCGCTTCGAGCATCATCCGCTGTTTTTGTTTTTTGCATGGGATGGGTTCAACGCCATGCATGATTCGGTGTTTTTTACCGTCTTCGTTGTGGCGCGGCAAAAATGACAGTCCCGTTTACAGCGAGTAAGATGACATGGGAAATTTCACTCATCAAAAACGCATCACGGAATCCGCATACGTTGATGCTATTGCCTTGCGCTCCCACGAAAACGCCGCACCTTCTTGCGCAACTTTTCTCATTTCTATCATGGCTAAAACATTCGTATTCTCATCCGAGTCCGTTGGCGAGGGGCACCCCGACAAAGTCGCCGACTATATTTCCGACAGCGTCCTCGACGCCTGTCTCGCCCAGGACAAAACCTCCCGCGTCGCCTGCGAAACCATGGTCAAGTCCAACGTCGTCATCCTCGCCGGCGAGATCACCACCAAGGCCAGGCTCAACTACGAAACCATCGTCCGCGACGCCATCCGCGAAATCGGTTACACAAACAAAGACGACGTCTTCCACGCCGACACCGTTTTCATCAACAACTACCTCACCAGCCAGTCGCCCGACATCGCCCAGGGCGTCGACAAACGCAAAGCCAAGGGCAAGAAAACCGCCGAGCAAGGCGCCGGCGACCAGGGGCTCATGTTCGGCTACGCGTGCGACGAAACGCCCGAGCTCATGCCGCTCCCCATCATGCTCGCCCACCGCCTCGGACGCGAACTCACCAAAATCCGCAAAACCGGCGGCAAAAAATGGGCGTGGCTCCGTCCCGACGCCAAATCGCAAGTCTCCATCCGCTACGAAAACGACCGCCCCGTCGAAGTCGTCAACGTCGTCATCTCCACGCAGCACACCGCCGACGTCGAGCATGCGCAAATCGAGTCCGCCCTCATCGACAACGTCATCCGCAAAGTCATCCCCGCCGACCTCCTCAACGGCAACACCCAGTATCTCATCAACCCCACGGGCCGCTTTGTCGTCGGCGGCCCGCAAGGCGACTCCGGCCTCACCGGACGCAAAATCATCGTCGATTCCTACGGCGGCTGGGGCCGCCACGGCGGCGGCGCCTTCTCCGGCAAGGACCCCTCGAAAGTTGACCGCTCCGCCGCCTACATGGCGCGCTGGGCCGCCAAAAACATAGTCGCCGCCGGCCTCGCCAAATACGCCGAGCTCCAGCTCGCCTACGCCATCGGCTACCCGCACCCGGTCAGCGTGTTCGTTGACACCTTCGGCACCGGCAAAGTCGGGGACGAAAAAATCGCCCGCGCCGTCCAAAAAGTTTTCAGCTTCAAACCCGCCGACATCATCAAGCAACTCAACCTCCTGCGCCCGATCTACCGCGAGACAACCAACTACGGCCACTTCGGCAAAGCCGGCCTCCCGTGGGAGCAAACCAACAAAACCGCCGCCCTCCGCGCCGCCGTCAAATAAGTGAGTTTTGGATTTGGGGTTGCTCAAGCGTCATCCGGAAATCCTTCGGAGCGGTGGTTCCCAATCCAAAATCCAAAATCGAAAATCCAAAATAAAAATCATGTCCAAGCCCGCCTTCTCAATCACGTCCAAGTATCACGTCCGCGACATCGCGCTCGCCCCCTGGGGCCGCAAGGAAATCTCCGTCGCCGAGCACGAAATGCCCGGCCTCATGGCCATCCGCAAAAAATACGGCGCGTCCGCCAAAAAACCGCTCGCCGGCGTGCGCATCATGGGATCGCTCCACATGACGATCCAGACGGCCGTGCTCATCGAAACGCTCAAGCACCTCGGAGCCAGCGTTCGCTGGGCCTCGTGCAACATCTTCTCCACGCAAGACCACGCCGCCGCCGCCATCGCCAAAAGCGGCGTGCCCGTCTTCGCATGGAAAGGCGAAACCCTCGAGGACTACTGGGACTGCACCCTGCGCGCCATCACCTTCCCCGGCGGCAAGGGCCCGCAACTCATCGTCGATGACGGCGGCGACGCCACCCTCCTCATCCACAAAGGCTGCGAACTCGAGGAAGGCTCCGACTGGGTCAACACCCCCTCCGCCTCGCACGAGGAGCAAGTCATCAAAAACCTCCTCAAGCGCGTTCACAAAACGAACAAAAATTTCTGGCGCCCCATCGCCGCCGAATGGCGCGGCGTCTCCGAGGAAACCACCACCGGCGTGCACCGCCTCTACCAAATGCTCGACGCGAAAACCCTCCGCGTCCCCGCCATCAACGTCAACGACTCGGTGACCAAGTCCAAGTTCGACAACCTCTACGGCTGCCGCGAATCCCTCGCCGACGGACTCAAGCGCGCCACCGACGTCATGATCGCCGGCAAAGTCGCCTGCGTGTGCGGCTACGGCGACGTCGGCAAAGGCTGCGCCCACTCCCTGCGCGGCTTCGGCGCGCGCGTCATCGTCACCGAAATCGACCCCATCAACGCCCTCCAGGCCGCGATGGAAGGCTTCGAGGTCAACACCACCGAAAGCACCCTCGGCACGGCCGACATCTACGTGACGACCACCGGCAACCGCGACGTCATCACGCTCGAGCACATGAAGCGGATGAAAGACCAGGCCATCGTCTGCAACATCGGCCACTTCGACAACGAAATCCAAGTCAGCCGCCTCTACGCCGAGAAAGGCGTGAAGCGCATCACCATCAAGCCGCAATACGACCAGTTCGTATTCCCGAATGGACGCAGCATCTATCTCCTCGCCGAAGGCCGCCTCGTGAACCTCGGCTGCGCGACCGGCCACCCGAGCTTCGTGATGTCAAACAGCTTCACAAACCAGACGCTCGCGCAAATCGACCTCTGGCAAAACCGCGACCGTTACGAAGTCGGAGTGTATCGCCTGCCGAAGCACCTCGACGAGGAAGTCGCGCGCCTGCA
This sequence comes from Ereboglobus sp. PH5-5, assembly GCF_029504805.1. Classification (NCBI taxonomy): domain Bacteria; kingdom Pseudomonadati; phylum Verrucomicrobiota; class Opitutia; order Opitutales; family Opitutaceae; genus Ereboglobus; species Ereboglobus sp. PH5-5. The sequence continues at coordinate 38,728 of NZ_JAQFIT010000002.1, forward strand.
CCTGGAAAAAATCGGCGTCAAGCTCACCAAGCTCACCAAGCAACAAGCCGCCTACCTCGGCGTCCCGGTGAACGGCCCCTACAAACCGGAGCACTACCGGTATTGACCCCTGGGAGCGCCCACTCCGCCATGTGCTCGTTGTAAAACGCGCTGCACAGCGAGGTGATTCTCACCGCGCGCTCCTGCGTCAACGCCTTCATGGCCAGCGCCCGCGCATCCGACATCTTCAGCGCGCGAATCAGGTGGGTATTTCACAGCCGTTCAGCCCCAACCCGGCGATGCCGGATGCATGACGCGGGTTTGAACCCGTGATCGACGTCCGTCGGTGTCGGACGACACGGGGTATTTGTCCGCAATTTTGAACATGTAAAAAATGCGGACAATTCTTTCGTTCACGACACATTTCGCGGCGAAGTTTTCGCGGGCGTAACTTATTGCGCACAAATATCTTTTATCAGGACAGAAACGTCTGGAGAGATCATGACTGCCCCGGCACATCCGAAAGATTCAACCAGTCTCCTAAGCGACGATACAAATCGAATATACCAAATTATCTCAACCGCCCCTGCCTGCCATGTCCCGCAAGCGGGGCGCAGTAAAATTATGCTACTGTCCAATAAAACACGATGTCACAGGACGAGTGCTCGTTATTAAAACTTCGCATAAAAGCGTCTGAAATTAAAAAAACGACGTTCAGGGCAATGAATTATTAAAAAAATTTATTAAAATCACCGTCATATTGACATATAAATAAAATAACCATACTCTAACAAATTCTTGGTTGGTCTATGTCATTTAGCAATTCAGCCGTCTCTCCCAAAAGGCACATTCGCCCGGGCAATCCGGAAAACACCCCCATGGCATTCACTCAAAACGAATAAAGATTTTTTCAACTCCCCCCCAAAAAACCACACAGAACGCAGGTCGTTTAATCGTTTAGACCATTTTAATGGCAGGATGCCGCCTTGGGCTGAATGTCCCTTCTGAAATATGCCACGACAATCGAACTGTCCTTATTTTTTTCAAAGTAGACAAAAAAGATGAACCAAAAGTCATTTTCCCTCCTTTTTCCCGCAACACAGTTGCTCATTGTCGCATGTCTTTGCCTGGCGCTCCCGACGGGCGCGCCGGCGGCCAACTACACTACTCGATTGAACATTACCTCCGGTCAAACGCGAGACGTCTCCTCGGGCACGTTCGCCGGTTTGACCGAAAGCAGTTACAATGGAGGTGGTGCGATCATGAACGCGGGCCTTGTCACCGGCACCGACGTTTTGTTCGACAATAACTCGTCCACATATCGTGGCGGAGCCGTTTTTAACACAGGAACAATGTTGCTGGTGACAAGCACGTTCTCCGGCAACAAAGCGGCCAACAACTGGGGCGGTGCGCTTGTCAACGACGGGTTCGACGTCAGAACGGTCATCTTCACTGGCACGGGACTCGTCTTCATCAGCAACACCGCCAGCACTGGCGGGGCCATTGCCAACAGGTCGGCCACCTTCACTTTGACATCGGGAACATTTCTGAACAACGTCGCCACAAAAGGCGGGGGGGGTGCTGTCTATATCGATAACGCAGGAAGACCTTCCAGCTTTTGGGGCACGGATCTTGTGTTTGTCAGCAACACTGCAGCCGGCAGCAGTAGCGGTAACGGCAACGGTGGCGCGATCTACAACCGGAAAGTCAACATGGTTCTCATATCGAGCACCTTCATCGGCAACCGTTCTGTTGTCGCCAACGGCGGAGCTATCCGCGCAACCGACGGAGGTGTGATCACTGGCACCAACCTCGTTTTTATCAGCAACACCGCCGTCGCAGGCGGTGCCTATTACGGCGCGGGAGGAAGCGGCATCGATACCTTTGTATCGAGCACCTTCAAGAACAATACCGCCACCACGTCTTCTGGCGGTGCCATATATGCCGGAACCCAGTTTGTCGGCGAGGATCTTGTCTTTATAAACAACAGGGCCAACGGCACAGGTAGCGGTGCCTCGGGTGGCGCGTTGTATCTCGGTTCAAACTCCAACATCCTCACCTCAAGCACATTCACCGGCAATTATTCCGGATACTATGGCGGCGCCATTTACAACGGCGGCAACTTGAGCGCCTCCGGCCTGTTTTTCACCAGCAACACTGCCGTCTACTTCGGCGGGGCCATTTATATGAGAAATGCCTATGGAACTATCAACCTAGCATCAAGCACGCTTGAGGGCAATTACGCCGGCTATGGCGGAGCGGTTGCAAACTACACCGGCACCTTCTCCGGCTCCAACCTGCTCTTTGTCAGCAACACAGCCTCGTCCTATGGCGGCGCCCTGTTCACTTATGTAGTTGGAGCCTTTCCGGCCACATCCGTCGTGACCTCGTCAACTTTTTCCAAAAACTATTCAGGCAATCTCGGCGGAGCCGTGGTCAACGGAGGTGCCTTCACAGGCTCCAACCTGCTTTTTATCAGCAACTCCTCGGTGAATGCAGGCGGCGCGATTTACAGCGATACAGCCACCGGCACGGTCACCCTCTTTTCAACAACCTTGTCCGGCAATTTTGCCAACGCAGGCGGTGCGATCTATAACAATAACAACAGCACCTTCACCGGCACTAACATCACATTCGAAGGCAACGTGGCCGGCACCTCCGGCGGCGCCATCTACAACACCGCAGGCGGCACCATTACCGGCGCCAATCTTGTGTTCACCAGCAACACCGCCACCAGCGGCTCCGGCGGGGCAATTTACTCCGGTGCCGGCTTCTCGCTCGGCTCCGGCACCTTTTCCGGCAACACCGCGGCGGCAGGAAAAGGCGGCGCGATTTACGCCGGCGGCAACATCACCCTCGAGGTTGGGGCGAACGAAACCCTCTCCGCCGCCAACAACAAGGCGATCGACAACGACTCCGGCGGCTTCCTCTACATCGCAAGCGGCAGCATGGTCTTCGACATCGGCGCCAACGCGACAGCCAACATCGGCAACGCCAGTTCCATCGCCAATAAGGCAGACTCCATCTCGGCGGCCGATGGCAGCGTGAATCTCATCAAAACCGGCGCGGGCACCTTGACCCTGTGGGCGCGCAACACCTACACCGGGACGACTTTTGTGAACAGCGGAAAGCTCGACCTGCGCGGACACCTTTCCAGCGTGAACACAATTGTCGCGGCAAACTCAACCCTCGCCGGCACCGGCACCCTCGCCGGCCTCGTCACGCTCGCCACAAGCGCAACCCTCTCCCCCGGCAACCTCGCCGCCACCGGCACGCTCACCATCCTAAACGGCCTTTCGCTCGCCAACGGCTCGCTCCTCCACCTCAAGCTCGGCACGCCCAACGCGGTGGACGGGCTCGCCGACGGCACCAGCGACCTGATCAACGTCACCGGCGACCTCACCCTCACCGGCACGACGAGCCTGCACGTCACCGCGCAAACCGGCTTCGGCATTGGCGTCTACCGCCTCATCAATTATTCGGGCGACCTGCTTGGCGGCGGCACGATCAGCTTTGACGCACTCAACGATTCAACCGGCAGCGGATTGGGCACCAATGACCTCCTGGTCGATTTCGCAACCGCCCATCAGGTAAACCTCATTCAAGGAGGCTCCGACCTCGTCTATTGGGACGGAGATCTCAATCATTCAAACAACCAGATCGAAGGCGGCAACGGCATCTGGGACACCGGCACCGCCGGCGGCAACACCAACTGGACCGTCAACGGCGGCGTGAGCAACAAGACATGGACCGAAGGCAAGTTCGCCGTCTTCGGTTATGGCCCCGACGCCGTCATCGGCAGTCCCGTCACCGTCAGCAACACCCTCGGCGACGTCACGCTGAGCGGCGCGCAATTCCTCGTCAGCGACTACGTGCTCAACGACGGCACCCTCACATTCACTCCCGTCTCCGGCACCGCCTCGATCCTTGTCGGCTCGGGCGACGCAAGCGACTCCGCCATCACCGCCACCATCAACACCCGACTCACCGGCACCGCCGACCTCCACAAAATCCACGGCGGCACGCTCGTCCTCGGCGGCAGCAACACCTACACCGGCACCACCGTCGTCGAGGGCGGCGCGCTCAAGCTCGCGCACCACGCCGCCACCGGCACGGGCAACATAACCCTCGCCGCCGACACCACGCTCAACCTCGCATTCGGCGGCACATTCACAAACAACATCGCCGGCGACGCCACCACCACCGCCATCATCTCCGGCAGCGCCGTCACCCTCGCGGCCACCGACGCCGGCGCGCACACCTTCGCAGGCGCGTGGCAAATCGTCTCCGGCGGCACCGCCTCCATCGCCAACGAAGCCAACCTCGGCGCGGCCGCGGCCACCGTGGACATCGCCGCCGGCGGCTGGCTCACCACGAGCGACACCACCTTCGCCCGCACGCTCGGCGGCGCGGGCGTGCTCGCCGCCAGCCTCGCCGATCCAACCGGCACCTTCGCCTTCGCCAACGCCGCCGACACCACCGGCTTCACCGGCACCCTCGACCTCCAAAGCGGCTACCTCGCACTCGACGCCGCCAACGCCAACGTCGCCGCCCTCGCAAACGCCACCCTCCGTGTCAGCTCCGCGGGCGTCGCCGAAGTGCTCTCCAACGCCACCATCGGCAACCTCACGCTCAACGGCGGCGTCCTCAAAATCGCCGCCGCGCCCGGCTCCAACATCAACCAATTTTCCGGCACGCTCGTCACCGGCACGCTCAACCTCGCCGCGACCAGCACCCTCGCCATCGGCCTGACCGGCACCCTCAACACCGCCATCGATCCGCACAGCAACTTCTTCTCCGACTCCGGCTCGGCCACGCGCTACCAGCTCCACGTCGTCGAGTCCTCCACCCTCGTCGGCAGCGCGGGCAACGTCACGCTCACCAACCACGACGGCTCCGCAATCGCCGCCCCCGAGCTCGCGCAAAACGTGACCATCCTCGCCGCCGACGGCGGCGTCAGCGGCACCGCCGTTTACAACTACCGCGCCAGCGCCACCAACAACGGTCTCCATGTCGGCTACGGCCTCTCGCAACTCATCGCCGGCACCGGCACGCAAATCCTCCTCTCCAACGCCGGCGCGACCTCCGACACCCTCGACGCCGCGCTCACCGGCAACGGCGGCTACCAATTCGCCATCACCGGCACCGCCCTCGTCGGCAACGCAAACAGCGACTACCTCGGCGCCACCCATATCACCAGCGGCACCGTGATCCTCATCTCCTCAACCGCCCTCGGCAAAACCTCGCTCCTCGACATCGCCGCCAACGCCGCCCTCGATCTCGCCGGCCACTCGCAGACCGTCGGCGCATTCAGCGGCGCGGCCAACTCCACCCTCGCCCTCTCCAACGGCGCCCTCGTCATCACCAACGGCGGCATCAGCGAAGGCGCGCTCACCGGCACCGGCAGCCTCATCCTGAACGGCGGCCTCCTCGACATCCGCGGCGCGAACACCGGCCTCACCGCCACCGCGACCATCGCCGCCACCGGCACCGCGCGCCTCGACAACACCGACGGCCTCGGATCCACCGGCCTCATCGCCAACGCCGGCCTCCTCGAATTCAGCAACGCCCAAGGCACGCTCACCAAATCCATCGCCGGCACCGGCACCGTCGCCCTCGCCAGCACCTCCACCGTCACGCTCGCCGCCGACAACACCGGCCACGCCGGCGTCTTCGACATCGCCGCCGATTCGCAACTCATCGCCACCGCGCAAAACCAGCTCGCCGACGCCGGCCTCGCCATCGCCGGCATCTTTACCGCCAGCAACGCCGCCCTCGTCGAGCTCGGCTCCGGCAACGCCCTCACCGGCAACGGTCAACTCGTCAAAACCGGATCCGGCGAATTGCGCATCACATCGAGCAACGCCTTCAACGGCACGACCGCCATCACCGGCGGCACCCTCACACTCGCCAACCTGTTCGGCACAGGCACCGGCGCCGTGTCCAACAACGCCACCCTCAACCTCGCCGGCACCGGCACCTACGCCAACACCATCAGCGGCTCCGGCGTGAACCTGGCCACCGGCAACGTCAGCCTGCGCGGGGACAACACCGCATTCACCGGCACGCTCACCGTCACCGGCACAGCCGACATCGACAACAACAACCAAATCGGCGGCGCCACCGCGCAAGTCGTCATCGCATCCAACGCCAAACTGGCAACCATCGCCACGACCTTCGAGCACGCGCTCTCCGGCGAAGGCGTTCTCGCCATCAACACCTCCGGCGCCGACTTCTCCTTCAGCTCTTCAGTCCTTCAGCCCCCCAGCCCTTTCTCCGGCACCGTCTCGCTCACGAACAGCGTGCTCACACTCGGCACCAACGCCAACACTGACGTCCTCGTCAACGCCGCGTTGCAACTCAACGCCGGCGGCGCGCTCCACGCCAACAACGAAACACGCCAAATCAAGGCCCTCGACCTCAACGGCGGCGCGCTCTGGCTCGACATGAACGGCGTCCAGCCCGAGCAAGTCCTCAAAGTCGGCACCCTCGCCGTCAGCGACACGACCGCCAGCACGGTTGTGTTTAAAAACTACACCTCATCCGGCTCCGTCGCCATCGGCACCGGCACCAACAAAAACTTCCTCGACCAGGACAACATCACCAACAACGCCACGCTCCTCGTCGAAGCCGGCGCGCTCGACGATCCCACCCAGCGCAAAATCGCCATCAAGCAAGCCGACGGCACCTCGCTCTCCAACGGGCAAATTGTCGATTACGGAAATGTCCACGCCATCTACGACTACACCGCGCTCACCGTCAGCGGCACCGAGGCGGCCGCCTACACCGGCACGGGCGCGATGCCCGCCGGCCTCTACTACGACTACGTGCTCACCGCCCTCGACGTGCAAGCCGGCGAAACACTCGCCCTCACCACCGAGGGCGCAACCGACACCACCCTCTCCGCCGACATCACCGGCCTCGGCGGCGTCACCTACGCCGCGCCCGATTCCAGCGTCACCCTCAGCGGCTCCAACAGCTACTCCGGCGCCAGCATCATCACCACCGGCACCGTGATCGCCAAGGCCGACAACGTCCTCGGCGCCGCCGCCCCGCTCGACATCCTCGCCGACGGCGCGCTCGACCTCGACGCCCACACGCAAACCGTCACCACCATCACGACCGCCGCCGGCTCACTCCTCAACCTCAACTCCGGCTCGCTCGCGATCACCGCCGGCGGAGCCATCGACGGCGCGCTCGCCGGCACCAACACCGCCACGCTCAACATCGCCGGCGGCACGCTCGACATCACCGGAGCCAACGCCGACTTCGCCGCCTCCACCATCATCGACGCCAACGCCACCGCGCGCCTCTCCAACCCCGCCGGCCTCGGCTCCGCCGCCATCGCCTTCTCCGGCACACTCCACCTCGACATCGCCGCCGCCGACAGCGGCACCCTGCAAAACGCCCTCTCCGGCGACGGCCTCTTCGCAAAAACCAACACCGGCGAGCTCACCCTCGCCGCCTCCGGCGCGGACTTCCACGGCACCGGCACCATCGACGCCGGACGCCTCACCGCCACGCGCACCGACAACCTCGGCGACGCCACCATCGGCATCAACGCCGCCGCGACCTACGAAATGCGCGACATCGCCGCCGGCACCCTCGCCAACACCCTGCGCGGCACCGGCACCCTCGCGCTCACCCGCGCCGACCTCCTCGTCACCCGCGCCAACGCCATTGCGGACACCCTCACCGTCGCGCTCGACCAGCCCAGCAACCTGCGCCTCGGCGCCAACGGCATCTCGCTCGGCGCCGTCCACATGAACAGCGGCACCATCACCTTCGCGACCGCCACCGGCACCGCCACCATCGCCGCGCTCGGCCACGGCACGGGCAACTTTGTCCTCAATGCCGACCTCTCCGCCGCGACCGCCGGCAACACCCCCGCAGGCACCATCGCCAACGCGCTCACCATCACCGATGCCGGCGCCGGCAGGCACAACATCTACGTCAACGCCACCGGCGACATCTCCGTCATCAACACCGCCATCGAACTCGTCACCATTGAAAACGGCTCCGCGCAGTTCGTCCTCGCCAACCCCGGCGGCAAACTTGAGCACGCCCTCACCACACTCGAACTCCTCCAAGGCGACGGCTCCGTTTACATCCCCGACACCCGCAAATGGTATCTCACCGACGCCGGCCTCTCGCACGCCGCCGACGCCATCCTCAACACCGCCGCCACCCTCGCCCTCGACTGGAACTACTCGCTCGACAGCCTGTATCTGCGCATGGGCGAACTGCGGTGGGAAAATCAAAAAGGCCTCGCCACGGCGGACAACGGCAACCTCTGGGTTCGCTCGCGCGGCTACCGCCTCAACGCTAACAACGAACTCTCCGGCCTCGGCTTCAAACAATACGGCTGGGGTGTGAATATCGGCGCCGACAAGCGCTTTGACACCCCCGCGGGCCGCGTGCTCGCCGGCGCGCTGCTCGACATGGGCGGCGTCAATCGCGACTTCGACAATCACGGCAACGGCGACACCGACAGCGTCGGCTTCGGCCTCTACGCGACGCTCATCAACGACAGAGGCTGGTTTGCCGACATGGTCGCCAAAATCGACCGTTACGACAATGAGTTCGAGGCACGCGCCCACAACGGCGCCATCACCCGCGGCAAATACACCTCCAAGGCGCAAGGCCTTTCCCTCGAGGCCGGCAAACTGCTCATGCAATCCAACGGCTGGTGGATTGAACCCGCCGTCCAAGTTTCCGTGCTCTGGATCAACAGCGCCGATTACTCGACCGCCGCAACCGATGTCCAGCGCGCCATCGGCGTGTCGGTTGCCTCGTCGACAAACTACCAATACCGCGCGCGTGTGCGCGGCGGGCGCCAGTTCAAAAACACCAACTGGCATCCCTACGGCAAGTTCGCCGTTGTTGGAGTCGACAGCAGCGGCGGCAAAATCCGCGCGCATGGCAAAACCCTCGGCACCGACTACGACGGCTGCCGTTTCGAGGCGGGCATCGGCGTGATGTATCGCATCAACGACATCAGCCAGGCTTACTTCGATTACGAATACGCCAAGGCATCCAACTACGACCGCCCCTGGTCCATCAACCTCGGCTATCGCAGACTTTGGTAAGCGCGTCCGGGAATTACGGGAGGCATGCCCCCCACTGTTGACGGCGCCCAAAGAATAAAACTTATTCGCAAATGGTATTATACACAAAAAGGGCGCGCCTGTCCGCGAACAGGCGCGCCCTTTCTTGAATTACCTTTTTATATATTATAATTTTGAAAGCTTGACCAAGGAATCGCGCGTCTCGCACATGAGACGCCGAAAATCATCATATTTATTATAGAGCCCGAGCATGGCGCTGGATGAGGTTCCCGCCTTAGGCAGGGCGCGATCGCTAGGCGCGTCGGTTAATGGCCTGCACGCCGGTTCACTTCCCGCAAAAAAAGCCCCCGGCGGAACCGGGGGCTTTGTGATTGTTTATAGCAACAAGATACCAGGATATTAGCGGCGCTTTTTGACGAGACCGAATTCCTTCTTGATATTCTGAACGCTCGGGAGCGAGATACCAAGGCTCTTGGCGATTTCGGCGCCAGTCTTGCCGCCGGCAACGAGGGCCTTCACTTGATCCTTCACCTCGGGCGTGATGCGGGCGCGCTTGCCCTTCTTGCCTTTTTTGGCCTTGGGAGCCTTGGCAACCTTCGCGCCCTTGGCGGGACGTCCGGGTTTCTTGGAGCCGCCGGCGCGCTTGAGTGCCTTGATAAAGGAATCAACGTCACTGAATCCATAAGCCGCGGGCAGGCCTGCAAGTTTCCCCTGAATCTTCTGAAACTTTTCAAGTTCTGCCAGCTTTGCCTTTGTTGCTGCAATTTCGTTTTTGATGTCGTTAGCCATACGGGCGCCAATACAGTAATATGTTTTTTCACATGCAAGCATTATTATCCAATTTATATGCTACTATGCGTTTTTACCGAGCCCCAATAAACAGGCGGGGAGGCATGCGGAAAATCATACTCCGGATTTGTCACAATCTAAAAAACAACACCCATCCATCCGCATAAGAATTTCGCAATCACTTGTTTTGCAACAAATTGATAAATCATAAAAACCCTCCCGTGCATTATTTTCATCATCGAAAACAATGTTCATTTTTCGCCGCCCGGGCGCGGAAGAACATGCCGGAAATGTCGGTGAAAAATACACAATTTTTTCGCAAAACCCACAGTGCGGCGGGAAAAAACATACCTTTGGCGCGACACGAAGCCGCGTTCTGCCGCCCGTAATTCTTGGCGGAGCCGGCAAGCGCGCCCGGCCCGCTAACGACCAAAGCCAGTCCGCATGCAGTATAGCTTAAGAATATTTTTAGGGGAAAAGCCAATGAAGCCCGTTTAATTTTCCCCGATGGTAGCGGTGTGATGAATAAGAATTGGAACACTAAATCCTTTATTTGTCCGAATGATTGTCCGGCAAAAGGCCTGTAAACACACACGGGACGCACGCACGCCCCGTTCGAAACACGTCCTTAAGAAAATTCCTTTTGTTTTTAGAATGCCACCGAATAGGTCATCATGACGCTGTGCTCGATGATCGGGATTCCGCCGCCGATGGCGCTTTTTTCTTTTCGTTAAATACATCGTTCATATTGAGCTTTATTTTTTGCCGAAGCACCGCGGAGGTCGCCGGCCGGAAAGCGGGATGGTCGTGGCGGGCGGCGTGGTCGATGAACACCGGCGGCGTTGTGCGCAAGGTCGGCTTGTAAGCGAACTGCGGGGTGCGCAGCCGTTGCGAGTCCTGATAAAAACTTGCTGGCAATTAGTAACCGTGCCCCCCCGCCAGCCCGATGCCCCGGGTCAACATGTCTATGGGTCTTTCTGGCAGGCTCGAATTTCTGCTTTCTTAATTCTTAATTCTTAATTCTTAATTCATCCCCTCATGCCTATTCGTCTTCACGACTCGCTCACACGCACCGCGCTTCCGCTCGCGCCCGGCCAGCCCGACGGCGTTTTCCGTTTCTACAACTGCGGCCCCACGGTTTACGCGCCCGCGCACATCGGCAACTTCCGCACCTTTGTCGTCAACGACCTCATCCGCCGCCTGCTCGAACTCGAATTCGGCGCCGACAAAGTCCGCCACGTCCGCAACATCACCGACGTTGACGACAAAACCATCCGCCGCTCGCGCGAGGAAAACCGCACGCTCGCCGAGGTCACCCGCCAGTGGACGGAAAAATTTCACGCCGACTGCGACGCGCTCAACTGCCTGCGGCCGCACGACGAGCCCCGCGCCACCGACCCGCGCTACATGAGCGAGCAAGTCAACATGATCGACGTGCTCCTCGAAAAAGGAAACGCCTACGTCGCGCCCGACGGCTCCGTGTATTTCAAAGTCGCCTCCTATCCCGCCTACGGCGCGCTCTCCCGCGTCAAGGAGCGCGAGCTCAAGCCCGGCTCCGCCCTCGCCGGCAAGACCGGGGCCTCCGCAGCCGACGCCGACGAAAAGGAGGACGGCTCCGACTTCGCCCTCTGGAAGGCGCACAAGCCCGAGGACGGCCCCAACCAGTGGCCCGGCCCGCGCAACGCCGCCGCCGGGCGCCCCGGCTGGCACATCGAATGCAGCGCCATGAGCAAGGCGATCCTCGGCCCGACCATCGACCTGCACACCGGCGGCGTCGATCTGCTCTTCCCGCATCACGAAAACGAAATCGCGCAAAGCCAGTGCTGCAACGACCGGACCTTTTCGCGCCAGTGGTATCACAGCGAGCACCTCCTCGTTGACGGCAAAAAAATGAGCAAGTCGCTCGGCAACCTCTACACGCTCGACCAGCTCGCCGCGATGAGCCACACGCCGATGGCGCTCCGCTACGCGCTCCTCGCCGGGCATCCGCGCAAACAACTCAACTTCACACTCGACTCGCTCCACGCCGCCGAAAAAGCGCTCGCCACCTTCCGCGCCTTCGCCGCCGCGCTTCCGCCCTCCGGTGGCGACGACACCGTGCTCGATCCGTTTTTCGCCGCCCTGCACGACGACCTCAACACACCCGCCGCCCTCGGCGCGCTCTTCACGCTCGTCAACCGCGGCCCCGCCGAATCGAAACTCGACGCGCCGGTTTTCGCGCGCGCCATGTTCGCCCTCGGCCTGAAACTCGACGCACCCGTCGCGCCAAAAGCCGAGGCTCCCGCCGATGTGACCGCGCTCGCCGAGCAACGCTGGGCCGCGAAAAAAGCGAAGGATTTCGCCGCCGCCGACCGCCTCCGCGGAGAAATCGCCGGCAAAGGCTGGACGATGCTCGACGGCAAGGACGGATACAAACTGGAACCGATAAAGGGAGCCTGAGAAGGTTTTAATAATCCTCAGATGACGCCGATTTTCACAGATGCAAACCTCCGCATCTGTGAAAATCTGTGACATCTGTGGGTTAGCCCTTCTTCTCCGCCCCGGTTTTCGCCCACTCAATTCACGGGGAGTATTTTTTGCAACGCGATCAGTCGGACGGCCCCACCCTTCCCCGTCCTGCGCCCCGCCGCATTGCAATACTTTCGCATATTGCCCCGTCCGTCCCGCCCAATCTCCGCGCTTGCGCAAAGCTCATTGTTTTTAAAGCTTCTTCCTTTTTACAACGTTCAACCGACCAATGAAACAACGCACTCTCGCTCGGGAAGTCACCATACAAGGCAAAGCGCTCCACACGGGCGAAGAAGTCACCATGACCATGCGGCCCGCGCCGGCAAACCACGGCATCGTCTTCAAACGCGTCGACCTGCCCGGCAGCCCCGAGCTCCGCCCTCGCGTCGACCAAATCTCCGATCTCGTCCGCGCCACCACCATCCAGGTCGGCCACGCCAAGCTCCACACCGTCGAGCACATCCTCTCCGCCCTCACCGGCTGCGGCATCGACAACGTCCTCATCGAGATCAACGCCTCCGAACCCCCGATCATGGACGGCTCCGCGCGCCCCTTCGTCAACATGATCCTCCAGGCCGAGCCCGTCGAGCAGGACAAGGACCGCGAATACTTCACGCTCGACGCCCCCGTCTCCGTCTCGCGCGGCAACTCCACCATCATCGCCCTCCCCGCCGACGAACTCAAAATCTCCTGCACCTCGGCCGACGACCGCGGCATCCACACCCAGCACCTCTCGATCTCGATCGACCCCGACATTTACATGTCGCAGATCGCCGCCGCGCGCACCTTCACCATCTACGAGGACATCGAGGAACTCCTCAAGCTCGGCAAAATCAAGGGCGGCACCCTCGACTGCGCCGTCGTCATCAAGGGCGACAAAATCCTCTCCAAGGAGGGCCTGCGCTTCAACGACGAGTTCGTGCGCCACAAGATCCTCGACATCGTCGGCGACATCACGCTCCTCGGCATGCCCCTCAAGGCGCACATCATCGCCACGCGCCCCGGCCACGCCATCAACGCCGACCTCACCAAGGCCCTCTACGAAAAACTCCTCGAGCGCAAAAAGAAGCCCGCGAAAAAGAAGGCCGCCCGCGCCGACACGCTCCGCCCCAACGAAACCTCGCTCGACATCAAGCGCATCCTCGAAATGATGCCGCACCGCTACCCCTTCGTGATGGTTGACCGCGTCATCGAATTCATCGGCGACAACGAGCTCGTCGCCATCAAAAACGTCTCCATCAACGAACCCTATTTCCAGGGCCACTATCCCGAGGAGCCCCTCATGCCCGGCGTGCTCCAGCTCGAAGCCATGGCGCAAGCCTCCGGCCTGCTCCTCCTGCGCGGCATAAGCGTTGACGGGCGCACCCCGTTTTTCATGAGCGCCGACAAGATCAAATTCCGCCGCCCCGTGCGCCCCGGCGACCAGCTCACCATCAACGCCAAGCTCACCAAAATTCGCGCCAACAAACTCGCCGTCGCCGAGGCCACCTGCACCGTCGGCGGCAACGTCGTGTCGAGCGCCGAGCTCATGTTCACCCTCGTTGACGCCGAAACCGGCGCCATGGGAGCGGGCTGAATGAATTTTCGATTTTGGATTCCCGATTTTGGATTGGGCGCTTCCGCGCCATGACAAAATGCGACAGCCGGAATAAAATCGAATAACACGCACACACCCAATTCACCCAATGGCGCGGCAGCGCCCCAATCGAAAATCCAAAATCGAAAATCGAAAATTCAGCCATGTCCTCCCTCATCCACCCCAGCGCGGTCGTCGAACCCGGCGCGCAACTCGGCGACGGCGTTGAAATCGGTCCCTTTGCCTACATCGGCGCGCAAGTCCGCCTCGGCGACGGCACCCGCGTGCGGCACCACGGCACCGTCGAGGGCAACACGCACCTCGGCAAAAACTGCGACGTCTTCCCCTACGCCTACATCGGTGCCAAGACGCAGGACCTCAAATACAAGGGCGGCAACCCCGGCGTGCGCATCGGCGACGGCAACACCTTCCGCGAATTCGTCTCCGTCCACGGAGGCACCAACGACGGCGAGCACACCGTCCTCGGCAACAACAACCTCGTCCTCTGCTACGCGCACATCGCGCACGACTGCGTGCTCGGCAACAACATCATCATGAGCGGCTACGCCGGCCTCGCCGGCCACGTCACGGTCGAGGACCACGTCGTCTTCGGGGCCAACTCCGGCGTGCACCAATTCTGCCGCATCGGCGCGTATGTCATGCTCGGCGGCTATTCAAAAATCGTGCAGGACATCGCGCCCTTCATGATTGCCGACGGCAACCCCGCGGTCATCCGCACGATCAACAAAATCGGCCTTGAGCGCAACGGCTTCACGCCCGGGCAAATCGAGCGCGTGAAACAAGCCTACCGCATCCTCTTTCGCGACGGCCTGAACCGCACCCAGGCGATGGAAAAACTCACCGCCCACGAGCACGCCCAAACCCCCGAGTTCCAGCGCATCATGACCTTCGCCGGAACCAGCGATCGCGGCCTCGCGCCGGGGGCGGCGTGAAAATGCGACCATCTCCGCCGCATCGGCGTCCAGTCGGAGGTTCCGTTGTTTCCCCAAATAACAATAACTGCGGATTGCACGAACCTACACGGAAAATACTAAAACCGGAAACCTCGAATTTCGCAATCTGTGATAAAAAGATTAACCCAAAACTCTATTTGAAATAATAACGCTGCTAAACAAAATTACCCCAATGAAATATCACTTTATATTTATTATATTCTTTGCGTGCATTTGCAGTGCGATTGCCGACGGCTTGCCTAAGGCCGCATCCGGTTTTGCATGGAAAGAGTTCCCAAAGGCATGTGCGGTTATTCAAGTGCCCATCGGCTGGCAGTCGCGCGAAAAGGACAATAAACCTGCGCAAACAGTGACCATCAGCCCAAAATTTACAAAGGATGGCGGGTTCGACTCTGGATTCACCCTGAATACTGTTGTGTGCCGCACGGAAAAAGAATGGAAAGACGCCTATTATTCCGCGGTCCAGTTTTGGATTAAAACTTCGGAGGAGATAAAAAAACTTGGAAAACCAACTTTTGAGAAAGTGATACAGAGCGACAACAAGTCGATGCAGGTTTTTGTTATTGAAGGGGACACTTATTTACCCGATGCACCACACCCAAAAGAGAAGTATCGTGTTAGGACGATTGTTCGGGCGATTCCTAGCGAAGGACTTGTCTTTGTTTACTCAATTGGATCTCTGAAAAAAGATTGGAAGAAAATATGGAAACTGGGTGAAACAATGCTTGAACCCATTGTATTCACGCTTCCCGACGATAAAAAAAGCCCACCAAGCCAATGATTACGAACCTTTTAATTTCACGGACATCCTCCGATGGATAGCAGAAACCCGCTTCGAAATCTCCATCCGCACATCCTCCTTTGGAAAAACGATTTTATCCGCTTGCCCTGAATCCGCCGCGCGTTGCTCTTGGGTGAACTTCCATGTCCAAAGCCAGCACCACCAACCAGCCGTTTCTCAAGCGCCGCATCGTCATCACGCGCACGCAGGCGCAAAACGCCGGGCTCCGCGAAAAACTCGAAAGCCTCGGCGCCGAGGTGCTCGACATCCCGCTCATCACCGTCACCCCGGCCATCGACAAAAACGCCCTCGTCGAAATCTTCGCCGAACTCGGGAGCTACGACTGGATCGTTTTCACCAGCGCCAACGGCGCGCGCATTTTTTTCGAGCAATTTTTCAAGGGCTTCGACGACATCCGCTCTCTCGGCCTCCTGCGCTTCGCCTGCGTCGGGCGCGCCACGGCTCGCGAAATCGAAAAACACCACATCAAGGTCGAGTGCATACCCAAGACCGCCACCGGCGAAGCCCTCGCCGACGCGCTCATCGACACCGGCAGCCTCGACAGCGCCAAGGTAATCGTCGTCACCGGCAATCTCAACCGCGACACACTCGTGCAAAAACTCGGGGACGCCCGCGCCATTGTTGACCGCCTCCCGCTCTACAAAACCGAAAAGACAAACCTCGCCGACAACCCCGCCGCCGCCGATTACCGCGAGCACGGCGCCGACGCGCTCCTCTTCACCAGTTCATCGACAGTCGATTCCTTCGTCGCCCAAGGCGCATCGCTCCGCCGCGGGGAAAAGGCGAAACAGCCCCTCTACGGCAGCATCGGTCCGCACACCAGCGAGACGATGCGCGAGAACAAAATCCCCGTCGATTTCGAGGCGGGCGAAGCCACCCTCGACGCCTTCATCGACGCGTTGATCGCGAAATTGTAGGGGCTCGCCTCGCGCGCGCCCTCGTCCACGCGGATGTTTTTCGGATGCGCCCCTACGCGCGCTCCCACGCCTCCCGGGCAAACGCCACCGTCCGCGCCAGCGTTTCCGGGTTTGTGTCCTCGAGCAGCACATACGCCCAAGGCTTGTGCTGTTTCGCCAGTTTAAAAAACAACGGGTAGTTCAGCAGCCCGCCCGCCGTCCCCGCAGCGACCTGTTTGTATTCGCCCTCCGGCGTGATGACAAAGTCCTTCGCGTGAAACGCCGCGATGCGCTCGCCGAACAGCGCGAACGATTCCTCGATGATCGCGTCCTGGTCCTTGTGGTTGTCCGCGTTCACCAAGTTCACCGGGTCAAAAATAATCTGCAAATTGTTCGACTCCACCTCGTCGATCAGCCGCTTGATGCGCCTTGGGTTGTTGACCACATACGAGGCCACGCCCTCGACGGCCACGAACACGCCAAATTTTTCCGCCTCGCGCACCAATTCGCGCACGCGCGAAAGCACGCGTTGAAACGCCGCCTCGCCATGGTTCTCAGGATGAAACGCGAAATCCGCGCGCACCGACCCCGTTTCAGTGGCCACCATACCGCATCCAAAATCGCGCGCATGGCGCAGGTATTCCTTGAAGCGCCCCATCTGGAAACGCGCGTCCGCATCGTCCGGTGTTCCCAGATTGATGTAGCATCCCAGCACCGCAATCGAAACGCCCTCCGCGCGAAACGCCTCGCGCACATGGGTCGCCAGCCCCGGGCTCACGCGTCCCGCGTCCGATTCGAAATCCGGAATCGATTTGACCGCGGCAAACTGCGCCGAGCACAAGCCGTGCGCGGCGATCCGCCGTGCCAGCTCGTCGAGTGGCATCTTTCCAAAATCATGCGCGCGAACACCAAGTCTCATAGTGTCCGTATCGTGTTCGACCGCCGCGCAAAGCGTCAACCCCGCGGACGGCCAACAGTAAGAAAGCCCCGGGACGCTTGAACAAACCAACGCGGGCGGCGGCGTGCCCGTTTATTCGACACCGAAAACTTTTTTCAACTCGTCGATCGCCGCGTCCGGCATCGGGACAAGCGGGCCGAGCGGGCGGCTGAGGAAAAGCGCCTCGCATGTCGCCTCCAGCACTTCGAGCCGGTCGAACGCGTCGAGCACGTTTTTGCCGACCACGAGCGCGCCCTCGTTTTCGATGAGGATGACGGGGCGCTTGGCGAGCGACACATGCGCGGCGATTGTTTCCGCGTCGGCGACGACACACGCGTGACGCAGGCGCGGCACGTCGTTGAGCATGATAAAACTCTCCGGAATCGTGCGCGTGCTCAGGGCGGCGTCGGTCATGCAAAACGCGCTCGCATGGGCGGGCTGGGCGTTGATGACCGCGCCCACATCCGGATTTTTTTGATAAATGAGCGCGTGCAAAAGCGCCGCTCGGCTGGGCCGCTTGCCGGCCTCGCAGGCATTGATCGTGGCGCGCACCATGCCGGAGGGTTCGAGCTCAAGGCGGTCGCGGCGGCGCGGCGTGATGACAAACTCATCGCCCGCCAACCGCGCCGAGTATGACCCGACGGTGCTGGTGAGCAGGCGCTGCCTGTAGGAGCGCTGCACAAAATCGCAGATCTGCGTGCGAAGCTCTTTCTCGCGGCTGGTCGGCCCGGCATGGGGAAGCTCGGCAAGCCCGGGCAGCGCGCGCTCCACGAGCTGCGCATCCGTGAGCGTGTTGATTTTGCCAAGCGCGGCGGCCTTGCAAAGGGTCTGCGCGACGTATTCGAGTGTTTCGAAGCGTTGAAACGCGTCCTTCAAATCGCACCCGCCAATCACAACGCCATGGTTTTCGAGCATCACGCAATCGGCGCCGCCCGCAAAGGTTTCGGCGATGTTGCGACCGAGCTCCTCGCTGCCGGGGCACGCATACGCGGCATAGGCGATCTTGCCGCAGACGGCGTGCGCGAGCACCTGCACCCGCGTGTCCGGAATCAACCGGCAAATGCTGAACGCCACGAGCGCGCCGGGATGCGCGTGCACGATGGCCTTGATGTCGGGCCGCCTGCGGTAGATTTCGCGGTGAAAGGGAAACTCGGACGACGGCGGATGCAGCCCCTCGCGCGTGCCGTCGGGGCGAACACAAACAATGTCGGCGGAATGCAACCGCCCCTTGTCCACGCGCGAGGGCGTGATCCAGATGCCGCCGTCGGCGTCGCGGATGGAGAGATTGCCACCGGAAGTGGTGGTCATCTTGTAACGATAAATGCGACGCATTGTTTCAACGAGTTCGTCGCGCGGATGAAGCCAGGAGGAATCCATGTGAAAAATTAAGAAGTATGAATTAAGAATTAAGAAGTCCAATCCGATGGCAACGACGCATGCGCGATGGAACCAATATTTACAGGCGCCCGAAATTTTCTGGCTTCTTTATTCCTAATTTCCACTTACTACTTTTTCCCGTGCCCGATTTCCGTTCCTATTGCCCAAGCCCGGCTGACGCCGCGAACGCGACGGAGCTTTTGCTCTCCGCCGAGGAATCGCATCATCTCGTCGCGGTCAATCGCGCCCGCCGCGGCGATCCCGTGGTCGCCTTCGACGGCCACGGACGCGAATGGATCTGCGAACTCGCGCGCGATTCCAAAAACGCCGCCGTGCTCAAAGTCCTCTCCTCGCGCCAGGCCGCCGCGTTTCCCTTTCGCGTCACACTCGCGCAAGCGCTGCCCAAGGGGCCGTCGATGGACGCCATCGTGCGCAAGGCCACCGAGATCGGAGCCGCGCGCATCGTGCCGCTCGAAAGCGAGCGCACCCAGGTCCACTTCGACACCAAGCGCGAGGACAAAAAAACGGACAAGTGGCGCGTCGCCGCGCTCGAAGCCGCCAAGCAATGCGGCAATCCCTGGCTGCCCGAAATCCAGCCCGTGCAAAACGCCACCTCGTTCATGCGCGCAAGCGCGACCCCCGGGGCCGGCTTCGACCTGCGCCTCATCGCCAGCCTTCACGACGGCGCGCGCCCGCTCAAAACCATCCTCGCCGACTTCCGCGCCGCGCACGAAAACAACGCGCCCCGAAACGTGCTCTGGCTCATCGGCCCCGAGGGCGATTTTTCCCCGGCGGAAATGGACGCGGCGCGCGGCGCCGGCATCGCGCCGGTGACGCTCGGTCCGCTCGTGCTGCGCTGCGAAACCGCGGCGGTTTACGCCCTGAGCATTTTGAGTTACGAGCTGCAAAACATGTGACTAAATATTCGCGCTTTTTCACCTCGCCCTTATTCGCCGTGGATAGTTATTTTTCGCGCTAATTTTTCGCTTCTTATGCAAATACGCATCCCTGCCCTCATGAGCTTGTTCGCGTGCGCGCTTGTCGCGCATGCGCAACAAAACGCAACCGAGCTTCCGCCGCTTCCAAAGCCCGAACTCACCGAACAATGGGAGCCGGTTCCGCCCGTCATCAGCGTGCCCGCGCCGACCGGCATTCCGTCCGACGCCATTGTGCTTTTCGACGGCACCAACCTCGACGCGTGGGAATCGACCGACAAGAAAAACGCCGCGCCGCGCTGGAAACTCGACCCCGCGGAACGCTCCATGACCGTCGTGCCCAAGACCGGCAGCCTGCGCACCAAGGCCGCGTTTGGCGACGTCCAGATCCACCTCGAATGGCGCTCGCCCGCCGTGGTAAAGAAGTCCGGCCAGGGCCGCGGCAACAGCGGCGTGCTCATCATGGGGCTCTACGAACTGCAAGTGCTCGACTCCCACGAAAACCCGACCTACCCCAACGGACAGGCCGGCTCGATCTACAAACAATTTCCGCCCCTGGTGAACGCATCCCGCAAACCCGGCGAATGGCAAACCTACGACATCGTGTTCATCGCGCCGCGCTTTAATGCCGACGGCTCGCTCGCCTCGCCCGCGCGCATGACCGCGATCCACAACGGCGTGGTCGTCCAGCATGCCACCGAGCTGCGCGGCCCCACCGAGTATCGCGGCCTGCCCGCCTACAAGGCCCACGCCGACAAGCTGCCCTTCACGCTCCAAAACCACGGCGGCGACCTTGTCTCCTTCCGCAACATCTGGGTGCGCGAACTCTCCTTCCCGCCGCCGCCGCCGATTCCCGATCTTCCCCCGCCGCCCTACGCGCCGCCTCCAAAAAAGAAATAACTTTCCGCAAAACACATCACTACAATGAAACGCTCCAACACACAAAACACACACGCGGCTCCCAGCGCGCTCTCGCGCCGCCGCTTCCTCCAAACCGCAGCCACGGCCACCGCGGCGGTCGCCTTCGGCGCTCCGTTCATCTCGCGCGCCTGGGCCGCCGCCGGCGCGAAGTCCCCGTATAAAAACCTCGTCTCCGCCAACCGCAAAGTCCGCGTCGCCTGCATCGGCATCGGCGGCCGCGGCTACAGCAACCTCTCCGGCATTATCGACGCCGGCGGCGAAATCGCCGCGCTTTGCGACGTGCACTTCGAGCGCGGCTCGCGCGCGTTCTACGGACACCCGAACGTCCCCCGCTACCGCGACTTCCGCCAAATGCTCGAGGAAATGGACGGCAAAATCGACGCCGTCTCCGTCTCCACGCCCGACCACATGCACTTCCCCGCGACGCTCATGGCGATCGAACGCGGCAAGCACGTTTACGTTGAAAAACCCCTCACGCACACCATCGGCGAGGCCCGCATCCTGAAAGCCGCCGCCCAAAAACACGGCATTGTCTCCCAAATGGGCAACCAAGGCCACGCCAAGGAAGGCACGCGCCTCACCAAGGAATGGATTGATGCCGGCGTCATCGGCACCGTGCGCGAAATCCACAGCTGGACAAACCGCCCCGGCGTTCCCGGACGCCGTCCCATCTGGCCGCAGGACGTTCCCTGGCCCACCAAGGACACCGAAAAAACGCGCTATGCGCTCAGCCCCGACACGCTCGACTGGAACCTCTGGCTCGGCGTCGCCCCCGTGCGCCCCTACACGCACAACCTCGCCCCCTTCGACTGGCGCGGTTTCTGGGACTACGGCTGCGGCGCGCTCGGCGACATGGGCTGCCACATCATGGACGCCGCCTACTGGGCGCTCGACCTGAGCGGCGACTGCAAAGTCACCGCCGACGCCGAGGGCGGCTCCGTCGTCTGCGGCCCCAAGGCCTCCACAATCACCTACGAATTCCCCGCGCGCGGCTCCCGCGCGCCCGTCAAATACGTCTGGTATGACGGCGGCCGCAAACCCGCCGCCCCCAAGGAACTCGGCGACGACGGCAAACTCAGCACCGGCGGCACGCTCTACTACGGCGACAAGGGCATCATGTATTCGCCCAGCGATTACTCGGAATCCGTCAAACTCCTGCCCGAGTCGAAAATGAAGGAGTTCACCAAGCGCCCGGCCAGGACCATCCGCCGCATCCCCAAGGCCAACCAATACCGCGAGTGGCTCGACGCCATCCAAGGCGGCGCGCACGCCCCCGGCTCCAACATCGTTGACCACGCCGCCGGCCTCACCGAATTCGTCTCGCTCGGCAACCTCGCCCTGCGCACCGGCAAACCCATCCAATGGGACGCCACCCGCGCCGTGTGCACCGGAATGCCCGAAGCCCAAATCCTCATCAACAAAAACTACCGCGTGTATTAAAAGGCTGAAGGACTGAAAGGCTGAAGAGCTGAAATCCAGCCCGGCCCTCCGGTCCTCACCACGACAAACACAACGCAACATCAAACTTCATCATGAAAAAACAACTCTTCGCGCTCTCCGCGCTTCTGCTTTCACTCCTCACCCTTCACGCCTCGCTCAATGCCGCCTCCGGCGACATCGAACTCGGCCTCCAGTCCTACACCTTCCGCACGAAACAATTCAACCTCACCCTCGAGGACGCGCTTGATCGGGCGGTCGCGATGAAAATCAAAAACATCCAAGCCTATCCCGGGCACAAAATCTCCGCCAAGGTCGATGAAAAGTTCGGGCACAACATGAGCGACGCCGCCAAGGCCGAGGTCCGCAGCCTCTTCAAGAAGCGCAAGCTCAACCTCACCAGCTACGGCGTCGTCAACGGCAAGACCGAGGCCGAGTGGCGCAAAATCTTCGCCTTCGCCAAGGAAATGGGCCTGCGCGACGTCGCCGTCGAGCCGAAGGACACCGGCGTCATACCGCTCATCGCCAAACTCGCCGAGGAATACGGCGTCAAGGCGGCGGTCCACAACCATGCGAAACCAACCGTTTACGCCGACCCCGAATTCGCCCTCGCCACCGCCGCGCCCCATGCAAAAAGCATGGGACTGTGCGCCGACACCGGCCACTGGATGCGCAGCGGTTACGACCCCGTCGCCACGCTCCGCAAAGCCGAGGGCCGCCTTGTCTCGCTGCACTTCAAGGACCTCACCGAGCGCGGCGTGAAAGCCGCGAAGGACATGCCCTGGGGCACCGGCGCGGGCGACGCCGCCCTGCAAATCCTCGAACTGCGCCGCCAGGGCTTCAAGGGCATCGCCTACATGGAATACGAAAACAAAGTGCCGGTCGCGCAACTCGACGCCGAAACCGCGCTCTGCGCCGATTGGTTCCACCGCGCCCTCGCCGCCAGCGACGACGACCTGCGCAACGGCCGCGTGCTCCCCGCCGGCTACGTCAACGAGAAAAACATCTCCAAGACCTGGGCCAAGAAACGCCCCGCCAACACCGAGCGCTGGCCCAATGCCCAGCCCCTCTTCGACAAGAACCTCTCCAACGCCCAGTTCAAGGCCGGCTCATGGGAATTCGTTGACGGCGTGCTCACCGGCAAGGCCAACGGCACCATCTGGACAAAGGAAAACTACGGCGACTTCGCCCTGAACCTCGACTTCCGCTGCGCGGAAAAAGGCGACAGCGGCATCATCCTGCGCTGCACCGACATATCCAAATGGGTGCAAAACGCCATGGAGGTGCAGATCCAGCAAGGGGAGAACAAAAACCCGAAATACGCCATGGGCGCCGTGGTTGACATAGCCGCGCCGAGCCGCCAGCTCGAAATCGAACCCGGCCGCTGGTATCACGCCACCGTCATCGCCCAGGGGCCGAAGCTCCAAGTCTCGATCGACGGCGAACGTGTGATCAACATCGACCTCTCCAAGTGGAAGGAAGCCGGCAAGAACCCGGACGGCAGCAAGAACAAATTCCAAAAGGCGTATGCCGAAATGGTCGGCGAAGGCCGCATCGGCCTCCAGTATTACGCCAACAGAGCCGTCACCTTCCGCAACTTGGTTATTGAGCGCATCCCCGCCAAGACGGAGTAGGCAGCCCCGCCCAAAAGCCATTCAAAACAAAACGCGCCGGATGAAATGCCCGGCGCGTTTTTTTTGCGCCATGATGTTGATCGCCTTCGGAAAAAGAGCGCCCAACACATGTTCGCCAAAAGGCCGGGGCCTTATTTGATGAACAGCATTTCCTCGTAGGTGGGCACGGGCCAGGTGTCGTCGGGGCACACGGTTTCGAGGGCGTCAACCGCCTGGCGGATCGTGTTGAGTTGAGGGAGGACTTCGTTGCAATAGTGCTGCGCCTCGGCGAGCAGGTCGGGCAGTGTCGCCTGCTTGCCGCGCATGGCGGTAAGCTTGCCGAGTTCGTCTTGAAGGTCGGCGATAAGCATGCTGACGCGCTCGAAGAGACGGGTGTCGGGCGCGGCGCCGGCTGCCTTGAGTTCGTTGATGTTCCGGGCGAGCTCGGTTTGGTAGCGCAGCGCGGTGGGGATGTATTTTGTGCTCGCCATTTCGATGACGATGCGCGTCTCGACATTGATCGCCTTGCAATATTGCTCGAGCGCGATTTCACGGCGCGATTCGAGCTCGCGCCTGGTGAGCACCTTCATGCGCTCGAAACACTCGACGGTGTCGGGCGCGACCATCCACACGGCGGCGTCGGGCGTGGTTTTTAAGTTGAGCAGGCCGAGGCTCTCGGCTTCGCGGTGCCAGTCGGGCGAGTAGCCGTTGCCGTTGAAAATGACCGCGCCATTTTCCCTGGCGATTTGGGTCAGGACCTCGGAGACGGCGTCCTCGAGTTTTTTGCCGCCGGCGACGCTTTTTTCGAGATGGTCGGCGATGCGGTTGAGCGAGCCGGCGACGATGGTGTTGAGCGCGGCGAGCGGCGCGCCGATGGACTGGTTGGAGCCGACGGCGCGGAACTCGAATTTGTTTCCGGTGAAGGCAAAGGGCGAGGTGCGGTTGCGGTCTCCGGTGTCGCGCTGGAGAACGGGGAGCGAATCAACGCCGAGCTGGATGGTGTCCGCCTTTTGGGAGGAGCAGGCGCGGCCTTTTTTGAGCTGCTCAAAAACGTCGGAGAGTTGAGCGCCGAGAAAGATCGACATGATCGCGGGCGGGGCTTCGTTGGCTCCGAGGCGCTGGTCGTTGCTGGCCGAGCCGACAAGCGCGCGCAGCAGGCCGCTGTGCCGGTGGACGGCGCGAATGATCGCCGCGCAGAAAACGAGGAACTGCATGTTCTCGTGCGGCGTGGCGCCGGGATCGAGGAGGTTGCCCTGCACGCTGTTGCCGAGCGACCAGTTGAGGTGCTTGCCGGAGCCGTTGACGCCGGAGAAGGGCTTTTCGTGGAGGATGCACTCGAAGCCGTATTTGCGGGCGACGCGCTTGAGGACGATCATCGTGAGCTGCTGGTGATCGGCGGCGACGTTGGCGTTTTCGTAAACGGGCGCGATTTCGTATTGCGAGGGCGCGACCTCGTTGTGGCGCGTTTTTATCGGCACGCCGAGTTTGTAGAGCTCGGCCTCGCACTCGTGCATGTAGGCGAGCACGCGCTCGGGGATGACCCCGTAGTATTGGTCGGCAAACTCCTGCCCCTTGGGCGGGCGGGCGCCGAAGAGCGTGCGCCCGGCGGTCATGAGGTCGGGACGGGCGAGGAAGAAATTGCGGTCGATGAGAAAATATTCCTGTTCGGGGCCGGCGGTCGGCGTGACGAGGGGCACATCGGTGTGACCGAAAAGTTTCAGGATGCGGCGCGCCTGTTCGTCGAGCGCCTCGGCGGAGCGCAGGATCGGCGTTTTCAGGTCGAGCGACTCGCCGGTCCACGAGACAAAAACCGTCGGGATGCAAAGCGTGGCGCCGTTGGGATTTTCGAGAAGATAGCACGGGCTGGTGACATCCCACGCCGTGTAACCGCGCGCCTCGAAGGTGGCGCGAATGCCGCCGGAGGGCAGCGAGGACGCGTCGGATTCGCCGAGGATGAGCTGCTTGCCGGAGAACTCGGCGACGGCGCCGCCCTTGCCGTCGGGTTCGAGGAAGCTGTCGTGTTTTTCAGCGGTGAGTCCGGTGAGCGGTTGAAAGACGTGCGCGTAGTGCGTCGCGCCGCGTTCGAGCGCCCAATCCTTGATGGCGGTGGCGACGGCGTCGGCGTCGGCGGGTTCGAGCTTCGAGACGGTCTCGATGGTTTTGCGGAGCGATTTGTAAATGGCCTTGGGAAGGCGCGCCTGCATGAGCTCGTCGGTGAAGACGTTGCGGCCAAACAACTCGGCGGTGTGGCTTTCATTGAAGGCCACGGTTGCGGTGACGCGGTAGTTGTTGGCGGCTGAGATCGCGCTTAATCGTGCTGGGCTTACGCTCATGTGGGAAGTGTGGTGCGGAGATCGGAATGCGGAACGAGGATATGCGAAAGGGTTTCTGATGAGGTTTTTTGGACGGGAACTCAAGCACGAGCTTTGGCGGATTACGGACTTCATCCATGCATTGAAGCAAGAACCGGGCCAGTGTCCGCGCGGACCAAGCCACGATTCGCAATCACACTTTCCCGTCGCATTTCAAAAACGAGGCCGGCCAAATTTGCATTGTTTCAAGAGCCCCCCGTCGCGCCCGCGATTGCCATTTGAATCTTGCGAAGCGGGGCCGCGGCGGGTGTGTTTATCGACACGATGCCAAACAGTTTCGGAAAGATGTTCACGATTACGACCTGGGGAGAAAGCCACGGCGCGGGCGTGGGCGTGGTGGTAGACGGATGCCCGCCGCTTCTGCCAATCACAGCGGAGGAAATCCAGGCCGAACTCGACCGGCGGCGTCCGGGGCAAAGCGACATCGTGACTCCGCGCAACGAGGCCGACGCGGTGGAAATCCTATCCGGCGTGTTCGAGGGAAAAACAACCGGCGCGCCAATCGCCATGCTGGTGCGCAACGCCGACCAGCG
The DNA here is from genome assembly GCF_029504805.1 of Ereboglobus sp. PH5-5. Lineage (NCBI taxonomy): Bacteria > Pseudomonadati > Verrucomicrobiota > Opitutia > Opitutales > Opitutaceae > Ereboglobus > Ereboglobus sp. PH5-5. The sequence continues at coordinate 65,445 of NZ_JAQFIT010000002.1, forward strand.
CCCCGGCGCATACGACGAGATGCGCGAAAAATTCCGCCCGTCGCACGCCGATTTTGCTTACCAGGCGAAATATGGCGCGCGCGATCACCGCGGCGGCGGACGCAGCTCCGCGCGCGAAACAATCGGCCGCGTGGCGGCCGGCGCGATCGCAAAAAAACTGCTGTCAGCCAAAGGCGTCGAAATCCGCGCGTTCGTTGCGCGTGTGCAGGATCTCGCAATACCGGAAACCGTGCTTTCGGAAATGCCGTTTCCATCGCCCGCGCAAATCGAGGCCAGCGCGGTGCGCTGCCCGCACGCGGCGACGGCGGAGGCGATGATCGAGCGCATCAAGGAAGTGCGCGCCGCGGGCGATTCCGTGGGAGGCGTGATTCGGTGCCGCGTGCACGGCGTTCCCGCCGGATTGGGCGAGCCCGTGTTTGACCGGCTGGAGGCGGACCTGGCGAAGGCGATGCTCTCGCTGCCCGCGTCGAAAGGCTTTGAAATCGGAAGCGGTTTTGCGGGAACGCTGTTAAAAGGCTCCGCGCACAATGACGCATGGATATCGCAGGACGGAAAACCGCGCACGGCGACAAACCGCTCCGGCGGCGTGCAAGGCGGCATCAGCAACGGCGAGGAGATTTTTTTCAACGTGGCATTCAAGCCGACCGCCACGATCATGCTGCCGCAAAAAACCGTCGATGCGCGCGGCGCGCAAACCGAGCTGACCGGTCGCGGACGTCACGACCCGTGCGTGCTGCCGCGCGCGGTGCCGATTGTCGAGTCAATGGCCGCGCTGGTGCTCGTCGATCACTGGATGCGCCAAAACGCGCAGTGCGGGACGTTTCAATTGTGATCAAACCGCGCTGTTTTCGCTCTAAGCGCGCCATCAGCGATACAACGCCGTCACGGGAGTGGTTGTGAGCACGTTGTATTGGCGCACGGCGAGCCGCCACCATTCGGCAAGGTCGCGCGCCGGGCGCCGCCAGAGTTCGCGGTGCAGCCAGATCATGGATTCCGCATCGTAAAGCAGGCCGACTTTTTCCTTCTGCGCAAGCCCCCCGGGCCCCTCAAAAAGAAGTCGTTCGCGCAAACGCGCAAAGTATTCGCGCGCCTCCTCGCTGCTCGTCTCCTTTTGCCGCAACATCGAAACATGCACGGCGTTCACATACGGATCGAGCACGGCCTGAAGCAAACCGTGGTCGGCGCGCAACACATCCAGCGGACGCATCTGTTTGTAACATTCCTCCAAGTTCAAACGCAACCGGCGCAGTTCATACGGCGGGCGCGTTTCCTCGGGCGTGAGAAACAATCCCGCCTCCGCCGCGGCGCGCCCGAAGCGCAGTTTTCCCAGGCCGATCGAAATCGGAATCGAAAACACCATCCCGGCCAGCACCGGCGAAAGCCACCAGAAGAACACCGGCCGGATGTAAAACGCCAGCGCGCCCCACGCCAAACCAAAGGCAATGTGCGGCGCGTGCGTGATGATCGCCTCGCGCCAGTCGGTGCCGTCATCGCCGCCGCGTTTCTGCGTGACCCACGACACGCCCTTCCCCAGCAGCGTGCAAACGACAAACTTGCTGTGGAAAAGCATGTTGACCGGCGCCAAAAACACCGAGAGCGCAACCTCCAGCAGCGTGCTCGCGACGAGGTTTTTTCTCCCGCCAAACGACTCCGCCGCATCGCGATTTTTCAGCGTCAGGAAAACGCTCATGAACTTCGACGCAAACAGCATCACCATCGTTAGCAAAAAGAGCGCGAACGCCTCCGCCGCCTGCATCGGCATGCCAAAAACCGACGCGTCGCCGTGTGCTGCAAGCGCGCCCGCGAACGACTCCCCCATCGACCGCCCGTGCGAGTTTGCGACGCCAAAGGCATAAACGGTGCCGAGCATCATGAACAACAGCCACAATGGCGACGACACATACGCCATCACGCCCATGAGCAGATGCAGGCGGTTGACCGGCCTGAACCCTTTCGCCAGCAGCAGCCAGCTGTGCTGCATGTTGCCCTGGCACCAGCGCCGGTCGCGCTTGGCGCTGTCGATCAGCGTCGGCGGCCCCTCCTCGTAGGTGCCCTCGATGTCGCCCGCGAGCCACACCTGCCAGCCCGCCTTGCGCATGAGCGCGGCCTCGACAAAATCGTGCGACAGGATGCGTCCGCCAAACGGTTCGCGCCCCGGCAACTCCGGCAACCCGCAATGCTCGATGAACGGCTGCACGCGAATGACCGCGTTGTGCCCCCAGTAGTTGCCCGTGTCCTGCTGCCAAAAATTCAGCCCCGCGAGAAACAACGGACTGTAAAGCCGGTTCGCGAATTGTTGCAGGCGCGCATAAAGCGTCTCGCCGTTCACGAGGCGCGGCGCGGTCTGGATGATGCCGGCTCCGGGATTTTTTCCCATCATCGCGACCAGTTTCACCAGCGCGTCGCCCGACATGATGCTGTCCGCGTCGAGCACGACCATGTAGCGGTATTTCCTTCCCCAGCGGCGCAGAAAATCGGCCACGTTGCCCGCCTTCTTGTTAATTTGCTGGCGGCGTTTGCGGTAGAAAATTTTCCCAAAGCCCCCGACTTGCTTGCAAAGCTCCACCCACGCCACCTCCTCCTGAACCAACTGGTTCGGCTGGTTGGAGTCGCTGAGGATGAAAAAATCGAAATGCTCCAGCCGCCCCGTCTCCTGCAACGAGCGAAACACGACGCGCAATCCCTCGAATACGCGGCTCACATCCTCGTTGAACACCGGCATCACGATCGCCGTGCCCGCCAGTTGCGGAGGTTCTCCGGGCGCGATTGTATTGGCAATCTGCCGGCGATCCCCGCCCCGTATCGAAATGAAAAAACCGGTCAGCGCCGTCACAAACCCCAGCGCGATCTGCGCAAATAAAATCACAAACAACACGAGCATCGCGCACTCCAGCGGGGCGAGCCGCCCGTCGAAACGCCAGAGCAGATCGGCCATGAGCCACGTCGCGGCGCCCGTGATCATGAAGACGAGCGTGAAAAACACCCGCCTGCGGCGCGCGATTTTTCGGGGATCGTTCAGTTCGTGGGAGGTTGTTGTCATATGATAAAAACCCGCCTTACCGGGTGAACAAAAAGATGCCCGCGAGAACCGCCGCGAAGAAAATCCAGAGCGCGCATGTTTTCAAAACCGGCCAGCGCTCCATGCGCTCCAATGTCCCGCCCGCCGCCCCGGTGATCACGCCCAGGTCAATCGGCCTCGGCACCATGCTCGACACCGCCATGTCCGGCCCCGCCGTGATCGAGCTCTCGCGCATGGCCGTTGCGAACTCCTCCGGAATTTCACCTGTGTCCAAAAATGAATACGGCCACTTGGTCGCGCCGTTCGTGAGCAGCAGCGCCACGCGGCCCGTCGCCGCCAGCCGCTCCCCGGGAACGTCGCAGCCCGCGAACACCGCGCCGAACCAGCGATCCATCCATGCCTCGGTTTCCACGGCGGCAAGCGTGGTGGGATCAAGCGAGGGATTCCGCTCATGGCGCTTCGCGGCGCGCTCGAGAATCGCCTGGATCAACCGGCTCTGGTGCAGGCGCGAGTGAATCCGGTGCGCGCGCAGATAATCCTCCACGCGCGCATAGGCGGCGTTCCAGGCCTCGATTGAGCCGGTGCGCGGGCGAAATCCCTCCGGCAGCAGGTCGTTCATCGCGTCTCCGGATTCCACAGGTAACTCCATGTTTCGGTGAGCGCCCCGCCGCGGTTGTTGCGCAGGAAGCACCGCAGTTCCACGGGCTTTCCAGAACCGTCGGGCTCGATGGCAAACGCGGCGCGCCACGTGTTGGTGTGGGGATTTTTTTCCGCGCTCGCATGCGCGACCCTCGCACCGTCGCCCGCGGTCACAACCGCCTCCACCTTCTCCCCGGCGGACAGCTTCGCCAGCGCGCCGCCGCCGTAATCAACCCAGAACCGCCGCAGATTTGTTTCGTGCGTGAACGATCTTCCCTGCCGCGTGGAAACGACAATTCCCGTCCCGGGCGCGGGTGTGTTTCCGCCGGCCTCGTTGAACCAGTGCATCCGATACGACACGCGCAACGGCTCGCCCGCGGGCGGTAGCGTGGCGGGCGACCAAAAGGCGACGATGTTGTCGTTGGTCTCGTCCGGCGTGGGCAACTCAACGAGGCGCACCTCGCCCCGGCCCCAGTCGCCAACCGGCTCCACCCACACGCTCGGCCGCAAATGATACGCCGCCTCGATGTCCTGGTAATTTTCAAAATCGCGCTCGCGTTGCATCAACCCGAAGCCTCGCGGATTCTCGTCCGAGAAACTGGAAACACTCACCGCGCGCGGATTGTCGAGCGGACGCCACAGCCACTCGCCCGTTCCCGTGTGCAGCGAAAGCCCGTCCGAGTCGTGCACCTCCGGACGCAAATCATCCGGATGCGACGCGCTCGATTTGCCGAACCAAAACATGCTCGTGAGCGGCGCGATTCCGAAAACTTGCGCTCCCTCCGCCTTCGCCGCGCGCCGGTAAACCACCGCGTTAACCTCAATCAGGGTGACGCCGCCCGGCGTGATCAAAAACTGATACGCGCCCGTCACGCTCGGGCTGTCCATGAGCGCCCACACGCGCAGCCCCTTCGCATTCGCCACGGGACGCTCGACCCAGAATTCCTCGAACACCGGAAACTCCTCGCCGCCCGGCCCGGCGGTGTCGATTGCCAGCCCTCGCGCGGAAAGCCCGTAATGCGAGCCCTTAGCCAGCGCGCGAAAATAACTCGCGCCCTGAAACACAACCAAGTCGTCCCACACGCCGGGCTTGTTGAGCTGGTTGTGCACGCGCAATCCGCTGAACCCCATGTCCGCCGGAAGCCCGGAACCGGCGGCCCGCGCCGCGCCGCGATAGTCAAACGCCTCCGCCGAAAACGGAATCCGCGCCGCCCTGCCGTCAACGACCTCGTTGATTCGCACCGTGTGCAACTGGATGAACCCCGGATGAAAAAACTGCATGCGAAACGGGACCTCATCGCGCGCCCACAACGCATGATCCGCCCTGTAGGCGATCTGCCGGTATTCGTCGTAATTCAGCCGCCTCAAGGCCTCCGGCACGCGCGATGGCGGAGCGATGTAAAGCTTGGCAGCCATCGCGGCGGCACGCTCCTGCAATTTTTCAAAATCAAACGCATCCTGTGCAAAGGCCGACGATGCGGCGGCCGTCATGACAACGCCGCACAAAACCGCGCTTATTGCGCGCAAAAGCACCTGACATCTGAATCGAGACAACATGGTTGTGTGGAAAATCAAAAACGAAACAGACCGCGATTCGGCAAAAAGGTTACGCACCGGGACAATCCATGAAAAACGCCATGCCCAAACCGCTCTCACATAGCGTTTTTACGACTTACTTATTATTTCACGCCTTGTGAAACAAAGCCCCGTTTGATTTGCCATACGATATCATCGACCGGGCAAATTGCCAAAGTGCGGTTATTGAAAAACCCTACGCGGCCTCCAACGAGTCGCGTTCGAAACGGCGCTTACTTTCCCAAAAAATACCCGCGCTGCTTGTCCGTGATCGGCATGTTCGCCTTTTCCATGACCTTCAGGAAATCCTCCCACACCGTGCGTTTGGTGCGGTTGGTCGGGGTGCGCAAAATGAACGACGGATGATATGTGACCATGAGCGGCTTGCCCTCGAATTCCTTCCACTGACCGCGTATCGAACCGAGCGTCGTAAAGCTGTCAAACCCGAGCAGCGCCTTCGCCGCCGTCGCCCCGAGCGCGACGATCAATTCGGGATTCACGACCTCCAGTTGCGCGCGCAGATACGGCATGCAGTAAAGCATCTCCTCCTCGGTCGGCGGGCGGTTGCCGATTTGCTCGCGGCCGGGCGGCGTTGGCAAATCCGGACGCCAGTTCATGATGTTGCCGATGTAAACATCCTCGCGCTTCACGCCCATCGCCTGGATCATTTTCGTGAGCAGCTGCCCCGCGGGCCCGACAAACGGCTCGCCCTTGGTTTCCTCCTCCGCTCCCGGAGCCTCGCCGCAGAAAAATATTTTCGCGTCGAGATTGCCCACGCCAAGCACGACTTTTTTTCCGGGGCGCACGCGTTCGAGGCAGACGGGGTTGGTCGTCACCATGTTGAGCAGCGCGTCCCAGCGCGTTTTCTTGTCGCCCTCGGGCAGCGTGACCGCCGGCGGGGGCGGCAGTTTCGGCTCGGCTTTTTTGGGCGCGGTGTGCCGCGCCGCGGGCTGGCGCAGTTGCGAGTAAACAACCGGCGCGGGCGCGACTTGGGGCTGTTCCGGCTGCGTTTTCGGCGTGCGCGCCTCGACCGCGTTGCGCAACGCCACCATCGTCTCGCCCGACACGACGACATCCTTCACGCCGCCTGCCTTGAGGCGGCGGAGTTCGTCGGCGATCGCGTTGAGTGTGGCGCGCATGGGTCGGTGTCGTTTGTGCGTCCGATCAACCGGCGCGTCCAGAGTGAAACGCGGTCAGCTTCTCGACGTATTTGCCGAGCAGGTCGAACTCCAGGTTCACCGGATCGCCGGAGTGTTTTTCCGAAAGATTGGTCACGTTGATCGTCGTCGGGATGAGCCACACCGCAAACGAGTCATCCTCAACTTCGGCGACCGTCAGCGAAATACCGTCGATCGCGATGCTGCCCTTGCTCACGAGGTAGCGGCCATTGCCCTTCGGGGCGCGAACGCGCATGTAGTAGTCGTTGCCGCGCTTCTCAAAAATCTCAATCACGCCAAGCCCGTCGATGTGGCCGGTGACAAAATGCCCGCCGACTTTTCCGTCAAAACGCAGGCTGCGCTCAAGGTTCACCGCGGAACCCGCGTTGAGCGCCGAAAAACTCGTGAGGCGGCGCGTCTCCTCGAGCACGTCGAACTCCACCGTTCCCGCCGCAGCGTCGAAATCGGTGACCGTGAGGCAGCAACCGTTGACCGCAATGCTGTCGCCGTGCGCGACGCCCTCGATGACGGTTTTTGCGGACAGTTTTAAGCGCCAGGAGGCACTGCCCTGGACAAACGAAACGACACGACCTTTTTCTTCAACGATACCGGTAAACATAGCACGCGAATTGAACACCAAACCGCGCGCGCGCAAAGCCCCAAATTGCGCTGGTTATGGCGAAAAGCGAGGGAATGGTGGCGACTCCGTCGATGCCCTTGGCGCAAGCGAACAAAAAGGCGCGCCACGAGTGCTTGCCGGTTTGGCGTTGCGGGGTTTCAGCTTATATCGGTGCGCGTGCCGGCATTCGCTTTCTGCCATTCGTTTTTTAACCGCGGTTGGTTTGGCTTAGTTTTTAGAGCATGTCCGAAGTTTAGTCCAAAATGGCGCCAGACTGGATGAGCGTTTCGCGAAGGCGGGTGATGTTTACCTGCGAAACATCGCGATTATCGGCAAGGCAGAGGGCGGCGGCGGCACCGGCCGCTTGGCCGAGACACATGGCGGAGGCCTGGACACGGACGGAGGCGGAGGCGACTTCATCGCCGGAGAAGGGGCGTCCGGCGACGAGAAGATTCGGGAAACCGGGGGAGTGCAGGCAGCGATAGGGGACGTTGCCGGGTTGCTTGAGGTATTCGGCGCGCTGGCGGGCGCTGTTGCTTGAGTGGATGTCAACGGGGTGGCAACCGCGGGCGATGGTGTCGGGGAACTTGGTTGCGGCGAGGTATTCGGCGCCGGTGAGCGTGTGCGCGCCGAGGATGCGGCGGGTTTCACGGATGCCGGTTTGCGTGGCGGTGGTGAGAAGCGTGGCGTCGCGGAAGGCCGGGGCGTGTTTGCGGAGCAGGTCAACGAAGGTGTGCACATCCTCGCGCAGGCGGCACTCGGCTTCGGTGGCCTCGCGGTTGTCGGCCATGTTGGCGGCGGTGCGGGTTATGTTCACAACGACAACGCCCTTGGACAGGGTGCTGTTATACCAGGGGCCGCCGAAGAGGGGGATTTTTTGAGTTTTGGAGAGTTTTTGAAGAATGGCTCGGAAGTCGGTGTCCTGCGATCCGGGGAGTCCGTGACGGAGACGGTTTGGCGGAATGGCGTCGGTGTCCACGTTGCCGAGCATGAAAATAAGGGAGGCGGGCTGAAGGTTTTCCGGGGCGGGCTGCATGGGGACGCCGGCGCGGAGGGCGAGGTCGGCGTCGCCGGTGCAGTCGATGAAATATTTGGCGGCGAGGGTTTGCGCGCCGTTTTTGTTTTCGATGACGGCGTGGGACAATGTGCCGTTGTTTTGACGACAGCTTGTCAGGTAGCTGTGAAGGTAGAGGGTGACGCCGGCGTCAACGACCATGCGCTGGGCGGCGAGTTTGTATTTTTCCGGGCAGAAGGTGACATTGCCCCGGGGGAGGTCCACGCCGGCGCCACCGATGGCGGAGAGTTTTTCGACAAATTCCCAAGGCATGCCGCCGATGACACGGCGTCCGTTGAGGTTGAAGACGCTGACGGGGGAGACGAGGCCGGCGGTGGCCATGCCGCCGAGAAAGCCGTAGCGCTCGACAAGGGCGGTGCGCGCGCCGCCCCGCGCGGCGGCGACGGCGGCGATGAAGCCGGCGGGACCGCCGCCGCAAACGACCACGTCGTATTCGCCGGCGACTGGGGCGGCGGCTTGTCGCGGTGCTCCGGCGGGAGACGCGAGGAGCGAGGGCGCGGCGAGTCCCGCGACGGCGACTCCGCCGATGCCCTTGGCGCAATCGGACAAAAAGGCGCGGCGCGAGTGTGTGCCGTCGTTGCGGGGCGGGGTGTTTGATGGGTTGGTTTTGCGGGAGGGCGACTTCATAGGGATGCGCGTGTTGTTATTCGTTTTTTAACCGCAGATGAACACAGATGGACGCGGATACGGATTTCGGAGTCCGATGGTTTTAATATCTGTGTTCATCTGCGTTTATCTGCGGTTTCTGTTTCTAAAATGATTTTTGCAGTTTGTTTTTTGACCTCGCCTACGAGTTCGCGAGTGGCTCGGCATTGCGCGAATTTCACGGATGCGAACCGAGCGTCGCAAGCGACGCCCCTACGGGTCACATTTCCAATATTTTGTTGGTGGGAATGTAGTCGAGGCCGAGTTCCAACATTTTGAGGACGGTTTCCTTTGTGTCGCCGGCGCGGAGGCAAACGCGGAGGCCGAGGGCGTGCGTTTTTTCGACCAGCGCGGCGGAGATGTCGTCGAGTTCGGTGCGCTTGTGCGAGACGCCGGCGTGTCCGAGGCGGACGAGTTTTTGCATGTGCTCCTCGTCGCTGAATATGTGATGCAGGAACACTTTTTTGCTCGCCGCGCGCGCCGCCTCAATGTGCGGAAACTTGCTGCTCGATATGACCGAGCGCTCCTCCATTTTCATGTCGCGCACCATGCGGACGGCCTCGGCAGTCACGTCGTCTTTTATCTCGATGAAAGGGACGCTTCCGTGGTCGCGACAGATTTCAATATACTCGGCGAAGAGCGGCATGCGGAGGCGCGCGGCGGGATAATTCTCGCGTCCATTTCCGCGGGTGTAGGTGAGTTTTTTGATTTCGCCCCATGTCAGGTTTGCGACGCGTTCGTTGACGCCGAACATTTTTTTGAGCGTGGCGTCGTGGTGGCAGACGAGGATGCCGTCCTTGGTGCGGCGCACGTCGCTTTCGACGGCCCAGAAGCCGCGCTTGGCGGCTTCCTCCAGCGCGGGCAGCGAGTTTTCCGGCGCGAGCGAATGGCTGCCGCGATGCGCGATGAAGCGCGGGTTTTGCGGCGTGTTGGGACCGCTGAAGATGCCGCCGTTTTTGCCGGCGACGAAGACGGGCTTGGGCGGGGTGCGTGTGGCGCGAAGCGCGGGGGGTAGCAGGAACAGGCCGGCGAGCGCGGCGGCGCTGGTGATGAAGTCGCGGCGGGTGGGATGGTCGGAGTTTGGGCGGGTGTTCATGGCTGGGTTTTCGGGACTTTGGGCAGGGCGAAGCCTCCGGCTGAACCGCGAAGCATCGACTTAAATCGAATTAAGTCGATGCAAGGCGATGCAAATCGAAATGAATGAGTGGCGCGGGCGGTTTCGAAGCCTGAAAGGCTTCCATAAGACAGCCCAGGGTTGCCGTGGCGAAGCAAAGGCCACCCTGGGTATTGGAGAAATAATACATTCAACCCTGAAGGGGTTGCATAATCGGGGAATTGGGATGCTTTGCGCAACCCTTTCAGGGTTGTGTATTCTAAAATTGAATACCCAGGGTAGGCTCCTTTGTCGCCAACCCCGGGCTATGGAATGAAACCCCGTTGGGGGTTTAAATGCGCACGGCACAGACAGGAATGTCTGTGCTACCTTTTCATTCGCGCGCATTGGAGATTCCCCGAGGGTTTCACCTCACCTCAAACGCAAACAGGTGGGCGGTGGAGCTGCCGTAGTCGTTGATTTTTTTCGCGCTCATGTGCGTGGCGAACGGTATGAAGCGCACGGCGTCGGCGGTGACGTTGACGTCGAGCCGGACGAAGCGGTGGTAGTTTTCGTCGGTCTCGAAAACGGTTTTCCACTCGCCGCCGACACGCGCCTCGATGCGGTAGGATTTTATCATGCAGCCGGGGAAGCCGAAGGTCGTCTTGTCGTGCGAAAGCGGGTGGAACATCACCCACGAGGTCATGACGCCGTCGGGATTGCCGCCCGTGTGTTCGCGGTTCAGGTCGCTGTCGAAAACGAGGCGCACTTGCGAGATTTTGGTCGGTTTCTTGAAGGTGTAGGTGATCGCTTTTTTGGTTTTGCCGTAGTAGCCGTTGTCGCGGCCCCAGATGCGGCGGTCGATGCCGTTGTGCAGTTGCGAGCAATCGCCGTAGTCGCAGCTCAGCTCGGCTTGCTTGGAGAGCGGGGAGATTTCGCGCTTGAAGCCGGGGAGGAAGCAGTCGTCCTCCATGAGCGCGGCTTGGATTTCGCGGATTTTGGTTTTTCCGACCTCGCGCGGGGTGAGTTTGTTTTGCACGGCAATCCAGGCGGCGGTGCCGGCGGCTTGTCCGAGGATGCCGCAGGTGCCCATGACGCGGGTGGTCGCGATGCCGACGTGCGTGGCGCTGATGTTGCGCCCGGCAAACATGAGGTTCTTGATGTTCTTCGAATAGATCGAGCGGTAGGGGATCGTGTAGGGCTCGGAGAGACGGCGTTTACGGAGATGCTTTTCGCCGTCAACGGAGTCCATCGCGAAGCCGCCCGGGAGGTGGTCGTCGATCTGCCATCCGCCGTAGGCGATGGTGTCGGGGAAGACGGGGTGTTTCTCAACGTCCTGCTGCTTGAGCATGTAGTCGCCGATGTAGCGGCGGCTTTCGCGTTTGCCGGGAAGGAAGCCCATCCATTCGAGCTCCCAGTTCGCGGCGTTTTTCTGCGGGCACCAGTTTTTAATGTGGTCCCAGACGCCGAAGGCGATTTTGAGAAGTTCGTCGCGGATTTCCTCGGTGTCGCCGATGCCGTCCTGCTCGCCGCCGAGCTCGACCCAGTAGAGGTTGGTGTTGATGGCGTAGATGTTGTGGGGCTTGTTTTTCATTTCCGCGTCGGTCTTGAAAACGTGGGCCCATTTTGGGGGTGTGAAGCTGACGGGGTGCTCGGTTTCGCGCACTTGAAACAAGATGCTCATGCCCATTGTTTTTTTGTCGGCCTTGGCCACGGCGAACTCCTCGCCGAATTCCTCGGCGGCTTCGCGTCCGAAGCGGTAATCGGCGCCGGTGAGCGGGGCGAGGATGCTGTCGCCCGAGCAGTCGATGAAGATCGGCGCGCTGACTTTGTGCCAGCGTTGCGTGGTGGTTTGGTAGCCGGTGATGCTTTTGATGGTCTTGCCGTCCATTTCAGCCTGGCAGCAGGAGCAGTTGAGCATGAGGTCAATGTTGGGCTCGAAGCGGACTTTTTCGTAGAGGATGCTATCCCAGATGGCGAAGTTGCGCTTCGGGTTGCGATACATGTTTTCAACGAGGATTTCCTCCATGATGCCGGTTTCCTGCAGGTCGCGGACGCGGGTTCCGGCGCCGACAATCCACTGGCGGATTTCGGAGGAGGCGTTGCCGCCGAGGACGGGGCGGTCGTGCATGAGGGCGACTTTCGCGCCGCGGCGGGCGGCAGCGATGGCGGCGCACATGCCGGCGAGGCCGGCGCCGACAACGCAGAGGTCGACTTGGTGCTCGTGCGTGTCGAGTTTTCCGTCCTTGGATATGAATCCGCCCGTTTCATACGAGGAGAGGTTTTGGCCGTGCAGGACGGTGGAGCCCGGCAGCATGAGGACGCCGGCGGCGGCGGCGGCTTCCTTAAAAAAGCTGCGTCGGGAGGTGGGAAGGAGGGGAGCTTTGCGCGTGGGTTTGGATGCGGGTTTCATGATAACCTTTCGAAAACTTCGATTGCTGGGATTCTTTTTTAATGGGATTCTGACCGGGGATATTGAGCGCCGCGGCAGCGCCGAAAAATGGCGCGTGGCGACAGTCAGGAACCTGATTACTCTCTTTGCGCGAAAATGACGTTTCAAGCACTTTCAGGCCATTCAACCCCGCGCAGAGTATCATTTTCCAGATAAAATGAGCGTTTGCGCATATAATCGAATGGCTTTTGATCGTTTTGACGGGACGGGTTTTGGGGGCGAAAATTTCATGCATCTGTTTGGGAATGTGCGCTTGGCGACGGCAAACAGGCACCCAGTCGGCTCCTCGAAACATGCGATTCATCCGCTCCAGTTGGCCGTTGCTCCACGGGTGATCAGGCGTGGCGCGCTGCCCGGTTCACGCCCCGCCCATATCTATGTGAAAGTGATCAATGGAACAGGCATTGAATCTTCAAGGGAGAAGCGCGGACTGATGCCATGTCATTGAAAACACCATGCGACGCCGAACGGGACAGTTGTTGAATATTTGCCCGTCATGCCTCGTGGAAATTCTCGGAAAATTCCCAAAACGCACACCGCGTATTGCGCCCTTTGTCCACGCGCGTCATTTCCGATGCCTGTCATGTCCGCGTCCAAACGTCCCTCCACCGCTGCAAACCCAGCAAAAACCATACTCTGCGCCACCGGTTGATCCCATGAAGTGTTTTCGATTCACATGTGAATGGAACAAAACCTCGCCCGATGCCGAAATCGTCGCCGAGTGCGACCGCTGCTGCATGTTCCTTTCGCTCATGTATGAATATCATTTTCCGAAAACCAAAACTGGAGCGCGCACGCGCGCGCTTGTGACTATTTCGAGTAACACCCCCGCCGAACCCCCAACACTCGCGCCCGTCAGCGGCGACCTGGACGTTTGCGCAACGGCCGACTGGAGCGCGTTCCGCAATCTCCCAACGCCCGAGAAACACGCCCGGCTTCTCGCCATAATCCAACAATCCCTGCTCGCGGCGGCCCGGGCGAACAACTGGCCCGCCGCCCCCTTCGAGACAGCCTGCGCGGCAATCACGCGAAATAATTTTCTGTTCCGCGAACATTATAAAAAATCCGTCGCCGCCCCCGACAAACTCCATCGCGCGCAAATCTATTTCGAGCACGATTACCTCGGCAGCGGCACCCATGTTGATTTTACCGACAAGCGCGGGACGCTGCTCAAACGCGTTGCCTTCACTCCGGGCGGATCGTCCGTCCTTTGCAAAAGCATCGGCCCCGTTGAGTGGATAAACAACCGGCAAATTTTAATATATCACGTCCTTGTTGACAGGAGCGGACTCAATGCGGAAACAAACCACCGCCACCGCTGGATAATAGACATCGACGGCGGGGTAGAGTATCAAAACCCGTCCGCCACGGAAGCGAATCCGCACGCATTATACAATCTCGGCCTCCTGTATTGGGAGGGAAAAATAATACTTCCGGACAAAAACAGGGGCCGCGAAATCATAACCAAAGCCGCCGCCCTCGGCTATAAACACGCGCAAAACTGGCTCCGCCGAAACGAACCATAATCAGGAGCGCGGGCCTCCGAACCCGCGCAATACTTATATAACGCATCCAGCAAGCCCCGGCATAACTGTATAAACGCAACCAACCCAGCGCACGCCATGAACCTCGCAACATTCCGCCGACGCGCCCGCAATCACACGCTCGAAGTCGAGCACCTTCTCGGCGTCGCCGCCGAACGCCCCGAGGGCCTCGCCGACGAACTCGAACGCCTCGTCGCCGAATGCCAGTGGACCGACGGCGGCGAAATCAGCCCCGGCGTGCGCAGGATCCCCTGGCGCCTCTGGGCGCGCACCGCCATTGCATACGCGCGCGGCGGCTGCGACGGCCTTGTCCGCCTCGTCGCCGGCGACGCCGGGTTTCACCGCTTTGCCCTTTCACTGCTCGAAAAAATACGCGACCCCGGCGCGCTCGACGCGATCCTGCGAATTGACGCGCGCCTCCTCTCGCCCGGCGCCTTCACCAGCGCCGACATCGAACGGGCCGATTATCTCGCGCGCACCCTTTGGTTTCTTATCGGCATCACGCCCCCCGTCCCGATTTCGCCCGCCGAAGCGGCCACAATCCGCGTCGCGTTCCACCGCCTGCTCCCCCTCTGCAAAAAAGACGTGCAACGCGCCAATATCATTTGCGTGCTCGGCATAGTCGGCGACCACACCACGCTCAGTCTCCTCTCCACGCATCCGCCCCTCGAATCGCCTTGGGAAACCATAATTAAAACCGCCATGCGCACATTGCGCAAAAATCTCGGCGCCACGGGACAAATTCCCTCGGGCGCCCCGCGTCCCAAGCCTTCCGCGTCGGCGACAAATCCGCGCACGAACACCAAACCCGCCCGCGCCTCCGCGCCCGCCAAAATCATGGTCCACGACAAAGCCAAATGGCATGGAGACGCCGATAACTTTCGCGCCATCAAACCGCCCCTCCCGCCCGAAGCCGGGGCCACGCACATCGCCCACTACCTGCGCTGGTGCGTTGAAAACAACCTCATCTCCGACGAACTCCGCCAATCATATCCCCGTGACATTGCCTCCATACTCAACGGCACGCTCGACGCCCGCGATTTCCTCCTCCGCGAGTTGGACGGCGTTCTCGACAGCGCCGCCCTTAACGCCGCCGGACGCGCCTTTGCCCGCGCCTATTATCACACCGACCGCACCCGATTCGCCAAAAAACACGGAACCTATCTCGGCGACCACGACAACCTCGCCGCCCGGCTTGGCATCCCCTCCTACTGCCTCCCAAACGACGAAGCCTCCTACGCCCGCGTCAAAATTATTATAGATAACCGCCACCGCGAATACTTGGCGGAATCATCATAACAAACAGCGACCACCCTTCGCGCACCATACATAATATTTACTATAATCCACCCGCGCACCACCGCCGCCACTCGCAAGTCCCGCGCACCTCGCCCAACAATGAAATTCGATTACGACAAGCTGCTGAAAAAATACCCGCCAACCGCCCCCGGCATTGCTGAAATAAGGCGGCTGCTCGCCTCTGGCGTCAATGCAACCATCACCGGGGCCGACGCACAATCGCATGAGCCATTCGAAGCCGGCACCACCGCGCTTATGCTTGCCGCCAATTTCGGACACACCGGCATTGTCATCGCGCTCATTCGCGCGGGCGCTGAAACAAACCTCGCCAACAGCGAAGGCTTCACCGCGCTCAAGGGCGCCTTGCGCGGCGGCCATGTGGAAATAGCGCAAAGCCTCATCGCCGCGCGCGCCAATGTTAATATAAAAGACATGCACGGAAAAACAGCCCTGCATTACTCCTGCGCCCAACCCGACATAAAAATATTAAAACTCATACTCGACGCACGTCCCGACCTGGGTGCGCTGGACGAGGACAGGCAAAGCGCGCTCTTTCTTCCGTCATATAATAATCGCGCCGAATTTGCATCACTGCTCCTGCGCGCCGGCATTGACCCAAACATCAAGGATAAAGGCGGGCTGACGGCGTTGACCTGGGCCGCGCAAAACGGAGCAAGGGAAAGCGTGCGCGCCCTCATTGAGGGCAAAGCCGACGTGAATATTAAAAGCAAAAAAGGAATCACGCCGCTCATGTCCGCCGCCATCAAAGGCGACCTTGGCATAATAAAGCTCCTCATCGCCGCTGGAGCCGATGCAAACATCGCTGAAAAAGGCGGCCTTACCGCAAGCGATTTTGCCTCCAGAAACAATCATGGGGCGGTCGCCGCCTTTCTAAGACAACACATGAAATAATCACGCCCCATTGGCATTCATAATAAACCACACCGCCCGACGCATTGAATCTCAAGTTTTCCCATGCCCGCCAAAACCAACCCTTCGACACCGCACACACCCCGCCCCGGCGACATCTTTGTGCAACGCAGCGCCGACACCGGCCGCTATTGCGCCTACCAAATCACCCTCACCGAAAACGCCAGTCCTCACGCGCGGGGCGGCAAGACCCTCGCGCTCCTCTCGCTCGACTGGGTCGGCGACGCGCTCCCGACCGAGGCCGATCTCGCCGCCATGCGGCCGCTTAATAACACGCGCTACTACTGGGGCCACGGCTTGGATTACCGCATCGTAACCCCGCCCGTCGTTCCCGCGACATTTCAATTCATCGCCAACCGCCCTTCCTTCGTTACGAAACAAACGACCTCGTTCGGAGGCTGGCCGCCGCCCTCCAGCCAGGCCGCCGAGCAGGAGGCCGACTGGCGCGCCCGCGATCCCGAACGCCTCCGCCGCTTCGAAGCCGCCCGCGGCAGCGGACGTGAATTCACTCTCGCCGGTCAAACTGTCCGCGACACTTTCACCCATGCCGGCCCCGGGCTGCTCGACGGCCTCGCCAACCTCGCCGAGCTCGACAAGCTCCCGCGCCTTCTCGAACTCGAAGCCCGCGGCCCGCGCCCCGACCTCATCGCCTATCTCCGCACGCACGATCTTCTCCACCGCGTCATCTGGAACGCGCACGGCGCGCGCACGCTCGACTTTCGCGGCGTGCCCCACGTTCACGACCTCGAACTCGACGCCACCGGCCTCGAAACGCTCCACCTTCACGACAACCTCTGCTCCCTCAAGCTCACCGGCGCGCTCCACCCGCGCCTCCGCATCCACGCGCACGACGACGGCGCGCGCATCCGCCTCAACGCGCCGCCCTCCATCGCCGCCACCAACCGCGCCGACCCCGGACTGCCAAACCTTTCCACCATCCGCATCGAAGGCATCGACAAACTCGACCTCGCCCCCATCGTCGCGCGGCACCCCGCGCTCGAAACCCTGAGCATCGCAGGCAAACCCGGAACGCTTCAAAACGTCTCCGCAATCTCCCGCCTCCCCAAACTGCGCAGCCTCTACATTGACGACCTCTTCGGCTACGAGCCCGCTGACATCCCGCAGCCCGGCACTCATCCGCGCCTCGCCGAACTCTGGCTCGAAAGCATCCCCGCCGACGTCGCCGCGCACGTCAAAACAACCTACGCCCCGCTCAAAAAAACCGCGCGCCTCGACCTGCAAGTCCGCAAACCCCGCGCCCCCGAATGGCTCGCCGACAATCTCGACAACCCCTTCCGCGCGTGGGACGGCGACGAGTTTGTCAGCCCCGCCAACGCCCGCCGCGCCGCCACCCTCTACAAAAAAACCCGCGCCGAACTCCGCGCCCGCCTCGACTCTCCCGACGCCGCCACCGCGCTCCCCGAATACCTGGAGCAACTCGTCCGCGAATGGGCCGCCGCCTTCAACACATGGGACAAACGAACCAACTGGATCGAAACCGAGGAACGCGAAACCATCTGCGAGGTCGTTGACAATCTCCTCGCCGAAGCCGCCCGCCGCCACCCCGCCGCAAACATCGACACCGCCAAACTCTCCACCCTCTTCGACGAACTCCGCGATTTTTGAAAAATTGCCACCCGCAAATTCCACACATCATGCCCGACAACACTTCCGCGCCGCCACCCGCATCCAAATCCTACGCCTCCGGCGATATCAACAGCCTCATCCGCGACATCGGCTCCGCCAAATCCGCCGCCGCCCGCGCACGCTTCGCCGGACGCCCGCCCGACGCGCAAGACACCCGCGCCGTTTATTTGGAAACCTGCGCCGCCATCGCCGCCGCCTTCGAGCCGCGCGGCTACAAGTTCTCAAAATCCGGCCCGCACTTCACAGCCAAGAGTCGCGACAAACAATTCACCTACCGCATTTCATTTCAGTCGAGCCACAACAACATCCCCGGACAGCACATCAGGCTCCTCGTCCACACCTCCATCTCCTCGCCCGTCGTCAAGAAATGGGAAACCGCGCTCTGGGCGCGTCACGGCCGGACATACCAGGGCAACGGCAGCATCGCCGGCACTCAACTCGGCTACCTCGCCGAGCCAGGCAAACGCGCCTGGGTCGCATGGGAACTCGCGCACGAGCACACTCGCGCCGCCGCCATTGCCGAGGTCACCGACCGCATCACCTACCACGCGCTCCCGTGGTTCGCCCAATGCGAGGACATCCCGCGCCTCGTCGGGCGCGTTGTCGAAACCGGCGTTTTTCCCGATTGTCACGTCGAGAATTTCCCCGCCGAGCTCCTCCTCTGCTTCGCAAGCAGGGAACAAACCGCGCGTGCGCTCGCTTCTTATATAAAAACACTGCATCCCAAGGCCCGCGCCAATCTTCACAAAGACCTCGCCGCGGCGCGCGCCGAGTCGCCGCTCGAAATAAATTACAGCGGCTTCTCCGGCTGCCACATCCGTTACCTCCTCGCCGAAGGCATCGAATTTCCAAAAGAATAAAACGCGCGCCGCGCCGCACACATATTCAAAATCATGAAAGCCGAAATCCACGCGCGTCTGCGCGCGCATAATATAAAAATCCCCGACGACCCGGACGAGGCCGCCAATCTCTACCTCGGCGCATTGTTAATCGAGAAATTCGATTACTGGCTCGCACGCGGATTTGATTATACGGACAATCCGCAGCCGCCGACGCCCTTCGCCAGACCCTCAAGCGAAGCCGCCAAAAAAGACGCCACCTACCGGACCGCCTTCGCCAAACTCGACAGCGACACCAAACGAACAATAAAAGAACTGCTTCGCGAATCACTTGAAGGCATCCTTTTTAGCACGCTCCTGACATTCGACCAAACTCCCGCCGGAAAATGGAAACTCCAATTCCGAACCAAGGACATGACCGCCCGCGCCAACCCGGGACGCGATTATGAGCTGCACGACGATTTATATAAATGGATGGATTTGTTTAGCAAAAATAAACAGTGAAAACAAATCCCTCCATCGCATAAGCATATTCTCAACCTCCATATTTTTCCCAATATGAATCGCGAAACATTATTAAAACAAATCGAACAATGGCACGCCGACGGAAACCATCAGGAGATCGAGGACGCCGTGCGCGCGCTGCCTGAAGTCGGGCGCGACTTCGACCTGTCCTGCATGCTCGCACGCGCGCTCAACAACCTCAGCCGCTACGGGGATGCGCTTGAAATTCTGGAGTCCGTGCGCGATCAGGGGCGCGACGACGCGCTGTGGCACTACCGCGTCGCCTATTCATTATATTATTTGGACCGCGAGGCGGATTCCATTCCGCATTTCGAACGCGCAATCGCGCTCGGCGACGACCATCCTGACACGTATCAAATGCTGCTCTGGGCAAAGAAGGCCGCGAAGCAGCACCTGGACGCGAAACCCGAAGGCAAAAACACGGACGGCGAAGCGCGGACGGCATTTGTCGCCAAGGCCATTGCGACACTCGAGCTCAACATGCGCCTGCAACCGAACGCCCGCACCATGCGACTGGAGGACGGGCTCGACCTCATGCTCCGCGACAAGGGCCTCGGCTACGTGAACGGCGGCGGCTCGCAACTCTCGCCCGAGGGGGAAATCACATCCTGCGACATCGAAATAAAACTCGCCGAGGACTCGCCTGAGATCATCGAAACAATCCTGAGCATCGCCAAAAAACTCGATATCGCGAAAGGCTCCAAACTCAAATACCGCGCCCTCGCCGGCGGCACCGAAGTGGAATACCCAATCGGAAAACTGGAGGGATTCGCGGTTTATATAAACCACGCGAACCAGCCGCCCGAAGTGTGGCAAAAACACAACGTCAACGAGGTCGCCGACGAATTGCACCGCCTCCTCGGAAACAACGGCACGCTCGTGTTCAGTCATTGGAACGGTCCGAAGGAAGTCGCGCTGTATTTTTACGGCGAGGGCGGAGCCGATGCGATGCAGGCAAAGGCAAAACCGTTCCTCGACACGCACCCGCTCTGCCAAAACTGCCGCATTGTCCGGCTCGCCTGAAACGTCTGAAACCCACCGCCCGCCTCATGTCCATCAACCCGCTCTCACTCCCCGGCATCATCGCCGAACAAATTGAAATCTGCGACGACACCGAGTTCGCCGAGGCCCGCCAAACGCTCGCCGACTTTGAGCAACAATGCGCCGCCGAGCCCTCCGTGCAAAACGACGAGTTCCTCGCCGCCGCGCACCGCCGGCTCCTCGAAGCCTTCGACGACTACAACGCGCCATTCGACGCCGCGCCGCACCTCGACGCGCTCCGCCGCCTCCACGAACGCCATCCCGCAAATCCGCGCATCATCGAGGACTACGCCAACGCACTCGCGCATCACCACGACGCCTGGCTCACCGCCGAGGACGCCGACCCCGCGCGCGCCGCCACCCCCTACCAGGCGCTCCTCGCCCTCGCCGAAAAAAATCCCGAGCACGATCTCTCCGAGGAAATCGCCGACGCCTATTTTAACCAAATCCACCACTACATCACCCGCGGGGAACACCGCGCGGCCGACACCATCCACGGCCAGCTTGCCGCGCACCATGACCGCCACCCCGCCAGCGCGCACATCACCCAGCGGCTCGCCCAGGCGCACCTGACCCGGATTTATTCTTGCGCCGACACCGACGAACTCGATTCAGCCCGCGCCGCGTATCACACGCTCGAGGCGTTTATCCAAAAGCACATCGACGCGCTCCCGCCACCAGCGCAACACAACCTCCGACACATGCAAATCCGCGCGCTCGCGCACCTTGTCGAGACAAGCGCGTCCCCGAGCAACACCGGCGAAAATCCCGCGCCGAGCGATCCCGCCGAAATCACCGCGTCCGAAACCCACTACGCCGCCATGCGCGAACTCTGCGCGCCTCTCGCCGACGCCGAGCCCCGCATCGCCCGCCATTTTGCCGACGCCGCCATCGCGCTCTGCAACCACTACAATCTTTCAGACGAACCCGCGGCCGCCGCCGAAAAATACCGCGACCTCGAACGCCTCGCCGACCGTTATCCGCAACACTGCGCGCCCCAGTTTTCCCGCGCGCTCTACGCGCAAATCACCTCCGCCATCCGCGAGCGCCGTTTCGACGACGCCGAAAAACACCACGCCGCGTTCGAGCGTCACGCGATCGCGAAACGTGATGACGGCGCGCCCGAAAAACACGACGACACCGAACCCGTCGAAAACCTTGCGCAAGCCTCCGCCGCCCTTGCCAACGCCTACGGCGGCGCCACCCGCATGCCCGACGCGGAACGCCACGCGCGCAAAATCGCCGACCTCCTCGACACTGCGAAACGCAATCCCGACACCGGCGCATCCACCCTCGCGAACCTCGCCGCCCTTCACGCCCTGACGCTCCACAACCTCATCGTTGATTACGTCAACACCGGCGACACCGCAACCGCCGCCGTCCGCCACGCCGGTCTCGCCGCCCTCGCCGCGCAACACCCCGACACCGCGGCCGCCGCCGAAAACCTCGCCGACGCCACCGACCAGATCGCAACCAACCTCGCCAAAAACAGCGGCATCGACGCGGCCGAGAAATTTCTCTCGCAACACGTTCCCGAAACACTCGCGAGCAACCCGGCCTATTCCAAAACACTCTACAACCTCATCGTCATCGCCTCCGACGCGAAGGACATCACCGCTGCCGAGCGCCTCTACGCCGTGCTCCGCCAGCTCGTGCAGAAAAACCCGCCGCACACCACCGCCGCATTGCGCCTCGCGAAAGCCGCCTACAACCTCCACTACGACCACTCCGACACCGGCGATTTCCCCCGCGCCGAAACCAAATACCGCGACCTCGTCGTCCTCTCGCGCATTCACGAAGGCAATCCCGCCCTCGAAAACGGCAACCCCATCGGACTCGAAATCGCGCTCCGCCAATCCAACGCCGCGCGCAACTACGCCATCGACCTGAAAAACAAAAACGCCGCGCACCGCATCCCCGCGCTCCTCGCCGACATCCGCCACCTCGCTGCCCGCTGGACCTCGCCCGCCGCCAAGCCGGTCCACGACGCCCTCGCCCAAATCACAACCCTCTGCCCGCCCCAACCCCCGCCGCTCCCCGGCGCATGAATACGCTTAGCCACCCTACGAAGTGAAGCCGAGCGGCCTGACAAAATGACCTTAGCCCAAACTCACATCTCCCGCGCGCCCATGGGCGCACCGCAATATTCATTTGCCGGACTGAATTTTTTGCGGTCAAAAATTCGCCATCTATCTTCGCGCCTCATGCGCCTCTTGTCAGGCCACTCGCAGACTCGTAGAGCGGCTATTCCATCCGGTTGCGGCCACTCCACCGCGTGAAACGCAAATCGTCCGAACCATGCTCACAAAAGAATTCCTGTATTTTCTGACCCCGCTCATCGTGACAATCCCGTTGTATCTATTGGGGCGAAAAACGCTGTTCCGCCGCCACCGGCAGGCGGAAATGCACCGCATCGCATCGGGCAAAATCTTTACGCTCGCGATGTTCCTCCTGCACATCGCGCTCATGACCGCCCTGTTTTTCATTTTCGAATCCACCCCCCTCTCAGCCCAAACACCCGGCCGGCCCGCGTCCATGAACGAAAACAAAAACAAGCACCACGAGGACGACTCCGATTTTTCCACCAACGGCATGGTTGACATGCTCCTCGCCGGGGCCACCGGCGACATGGACGCCGCCCTCGCAATCGAAACCGCCTGCCGCAAACACGCCGGCCACTCGCGCATCATCACGGGGCCAAACACCACGACCATCGTCCGGGGCAGCACGCGCCCCGGCGACACCCGCGAATACCACTGCGTCATCACCCCCGCCGCGCGCAAAGCCGTCCTCAAATCCCCCGACGGCGCCGAAGTCACGCTCACAATAAGCAAGGACTTCGCCGACTTCATCAGCGCCCTGCGCAAAGGACTCGTTGATGACGAACCCGACGCGGGCCCCGAAATCGTCCTCGCCGAAAACCCGCATATCGATCTCGGCCTTGCCGCGCCGCCACGCGTCACCTTCGCCCAAATCGCCGGACACCTCGCACCCGCGCTTCCGCCCGGCGAGCAAACGATTCTGCAAAAACACGCCGACGACTGGAAACGATTCGCGCACGAGCACGCCCTCCCCGACACCGGTGGCGTCATGCTCGTCGCCTGCGACATCACCGCCGGCAGACTCTATCTCAAGGCGCCCTCGCTGCACTGCCGCGTTTCCCCCGCCACGCGCACCGTCTCAATCAGCCGCCACGACTACGACAACGAATCCGGCACGCACCACGAACTCCACCCCGCCCCCGCGTTCTTCGAAACCATCGACCGGCTCGTCACCGGCGAAACCGCGCCCGCCGCCGCAACCGACGACCTCGCCTACCCCGACGAAAACCTCTTCAAGAACAAAAAACGAAACGACAGGAAACAGCCGCAATTCGAACTCTGGCATGACACAAAAACAATCAACGCCATCCTCCGCGGCCTGATTGAAAAAGGCGGCTTGCTCGCGAAAGAATTGGACGCCGCGAAACGCTTTGTCCGCGAAATCCCAAACCAGTCCGACCTCTACTGCATGTTTATCCGCGGCGGCACTCTGCAAATCGTCTGTCTCGGTGCGAAAAGCAACATCACGCAATGCGTCATCATCTCGATTCCCGCCGGCACGGCCACTATCACGGGTTCCGGTTCCGGCGTCACCATCCCCCTGACGCCCGCCTTCAAAACCCACCTCATCGACGTGCTCAAAGCCTGCAAAAAATCCGCGTGGCTCGAATGACGCAGCCACCGCAAATCTCCCCGCGCCAAACCATGCCCAACTGCGATTTCTACGCCACCGCCGCCGGCCACGCGCCGCTCCTCGAATGGCTCCTCGCGGAAAACACGGATAAACACCGTAGGGGCGCCGCCTACTGTCACGAGGTCCGCGCCGACAATAAAGGCCCCGTGCGCGGGCGCCTCGAATATCTCGACATCCTTGCGCCCGAGCCGCCCGTTGCCAAAACCCTCGCAACAACAAAACTCCGCTTTCGCGACCGCCTTGACGGCAAGCGCTGGCAGGCATGGGTCGCCCGCCTCGACGCCGAATCCGGCGTGCGCCGCGTCGCGCAAAACATTCCTCCCCCGCCGCACACAAAACCCGAGCCCGGCCAAATCCCCTTCGCCGGAGCCCCCGAACTCCGCACCCTCGCAAGCTGGAATTTCAAGGAATTATAAAATAATACAATGGCACGCATCGTCTGGAAAGAATACAACGTCATCAGCCTGGAAACGCGACGCGGCGTCTTTACGCTCGCGCAAATGTCACGCAACCCGTTCCTGATATTTTTTAATATATTTCAAACAGGGGACACATGGGATGGCATCGACCTCGCCACCGTGCCGGTGCTCTTTTGCAAAGCCGTCACGCGGCAATTCCTCGCACGCAGCGCCACGGGTAAACAAACGCGCATCACCCCGCTGCGCCCCGCGACACTTCCCACCCTGTGGATACATTCGGCCGTTCACGAAACCCGCCGGCTCGTCGCATGGGAAAACACACCCGGCGAACGTCACTTCCTCACCCTTGGCGCAGGCGGCATGCTCGTTGAGAAGGATGCCTATAACCACAAGGGCGGACCTTACAAACACCCGTCCGGCGTTTACGACGCCATTATAAGGAATCGCATATCGCCAACCGATACGGAGACCATTGAGAAATATGAGTGTGATTCGCTCGCCGTTTTTCCCGCGACCAACGAACGCCTCTATCAATGTTATCTTGCCGGCAAAAACGTGGATCCTGACAAAAGCATACTTTTTGACCATCCGCTGCCCCCCGAATACGCCACCTACATCGACATAGCCGGCGGCCAGGATGACGCGCGCCGCGCTGAAGCCCGCAAATTTTTCCGTTTATAAAAACACACACAATCAAAACGCCGCGTGTGCGCGCAGTGTAAAAGCATCCTGCAAACCCCGCCCATCCCGCCTCAAAAATTCTCACGCCGCCAAACCATGCCCAACTGCGATTTCTACGCCACCGCCGCCGACCACGCGCCGCTCCTCGAATGGCTCCTCGCGGAAAACACCTGCTCCATTTACGAGCTCTCCTCCATCGGCGAAAACCCGCTCCGCCGCTTCACCTCCGCCGCCGAAATCATGGACGAGTTCAAGCGCGCCTACACAAACGGCGTTCCGTGGCACAGCGTGTATCTCCAACTCCACGTCAACGGTTCCGGCCCGATGCCCAAACCGCGCCGCATCGACATCAACCCCGACGCGCAAGCACGCTGCGGTTTCCGTTATCGTTACGCAATGGAAGGCTGGGGCCTCGTGCAGCTCTACCTCTCCGTCCCGCGACACAACAAACGCTTCCTCGACAATTCGCACACCAACCACAACAGCCAAAAACGCGCCGAGACATGGGCCGCGGTGAGCAACAACCTGGGCAATCCCGGCGCGTGGGATTACAAAAAAATCACCTCATTCTCCTCGCGCCTGAATCGCGAAATCCGCAAGCGCGCCGTCGCCAAGCTCGGCTCGCGCCCCGTCCTCCCCGGCGCGCTCGCCGAGTGGAAAAACGGCGGCAACCTCGGTGTTTATAATATCGCCACTCACGCGAAATCCCTCGCGCAATTATAATCGCAAGACCGCCGCCGCCACGATTCAACATCCCGCAAAACGCCCGCATCACTTTTGACATGAGAGAAAAACTACTCGCCAAACTGCAACAACTCCACGCGCAGGCACCCGACAAACTTCCGGTTGTCACGCTCGATGAATACTTCTCGGGCAACACCGAGGAGGGGTGCATTGCCCCGAATCAAGTCGGTTACGGACGCCCCTCGCTTGCCGATTTATACAAGCGTTTTCAAACAATCGAACAACGCCCCGAAGTGCAGGGCGTTTTTGTCGGCATGCATTCCGAATGGGACATGGCGCTCGAAGATTCCGCCACGTGGCCTGCCGCGGAAAACATACACATCCTCGCAAATGCGACTCAGGATGCTGTCGCCGCATGGATCGACGGACTTGAAGCCGACGGTGTCATTGAAGGCTGGCCCTACGGCGAACATCCCTCCGCGCCAAAACCAAAGCCGGGATTTCAAGTTTTCACCGTATGCTGGGATTAATCAGTCATTCACCCATGCCCGAACACAATAACACCAACAAATATACAAACAACGACCTCGCCGGCGGCCCCCTCGCTCACTATAATATAGCAGCCCACGTGAAACGCCACTCACGATCCTAACAAACACTTATTATCCACATCATGAATCTCAATGAATACTTGAAAAAATATATCGAAATCTCGCGCCAGTTTCGCGCCAAAGAACGCACGCAAAAGACTGCCGAGCCCCTGCACGAATTCGCAGCCCAGCTTTCGAAACTCCCGCCATCCCCAAAAATCAAACTCATTCTTGCAGACATCTATTCGCTTCTCGGATATCATAAAACCGCGCATGAGATTTTCGCGGAAATCGCCAATCAGGCCGACCGCAAAGATGCGGCGCGCCTGTTCAAAATGAAGGAGCTTGCCGCCTCTCATGCGGACACTTTTGCCATCAAGCCAGTCTTGAAGGACGAAACACCGCACAATTACAAGCTTCCCAATTTTAAATACTGCCCCTGCCCTATGGAAAAAGGAATTTTCCGCGATGACCGCATTATTGAATGCAATTGCTGCGGCAGGGAAACCCCTGTTTATTACGACGGTCCTTTTTATACCGCTGCCGACAATGTAAGATACCTCTGTCCCGAATGTATTCACAGTGGAAAGGCCGCAAAAAAATATGATGCCTCCTTTCAACAAAACCTCGTCAACGACGAGACGATCAAGGATGAGGGCGCGACCGACGAAATCCTGCATCGCACTCCCGGATATGTAAGCTTTCAAGGCAACGCATGGCCCGCGCATTGTGACGACTACTGCGCCTTTTCCAGCTATGTGGGCTGGCCGGAACTGGAGGAAAGAGGCATCGCCGATTCGGTTGAAAATATCAGCGAGCTGGGCTTCGACGCGCTCAAGGACATGCGCAACAACGGTTCTTTGCAGGGATATCTATTTCAATGTTTGAAATGCAAGACTCATGTCATCCTCGCCGACATGGATTGATTTTGTAAAACAATTACCCGCTGTTTCGTCATTCACCCATGTCCGAACACAATAACACCAACAAATATACAAACGACGACCTCGACGACATCACGCTCGACGAAATACTGGGCTTTGTCATCGCCAACTGCGCGGGCGACATCGAGGCGGCCGGCGCGTTTGCGGACGAGTGCCGCGAGCGTTGCGACCGCGAGCACCTTCTCGTCGGCGGCAAGGCGACCGTCATTGTGCGCGGTTACAGTGACGCCGCCGGTCCGCACGAATACACTTGCACGCTCACGCCGGACACGCGGCAGGCGGTTTTGAAATCGCCCGGCGGCGCGGAAATCGCGCTTACGATGGACGAATCCTGCGTGGAATTTCTTCGCGAACTGCGCGCCGGCCTCACCGGAAACGAGGCGGGCGAGGGGCCGGAAATCGTGCTCGACGAAACCCAATACATCGACCTCGACGACGCCGTGGCGCCGCGCATCACTTTTGCGCAACTCGTGGAACTCGCCGAGCCGCACCTCGACACCATTGAACGCGCCCGCCTGCTGCGTCACCGCGACGGCTGGGACAAATACAAGCACACGCACGAGCTCCCCGGCAACGACCTCCACCTCGTCGCGTGCGACGCGCCCTCCGGCAAACTCTACTACGACACCCCCTCGTTGCAGTGCGAAATCTCGCTTGCCGCGCGACGCGTCATCATCAGCCGCCACGGCGTGAAACCCGAGGGCAGTCTTCACCTGAACATCCATCCCGCGCCCGAGTTTTTCACAGAACTCCATCAGGTGCTCGAAGGCAAAACCACGGACGACCCGACAACGACCGGCGACGACCTGCCATATCCCGACGAGAAGAGCTTTTCCGACACAAAAAACGACAAAAAGACCGCGCAATTTGAACTCTGGCACAACACCGCGGCGCTCAACACACTCCTCCGCGGCCTTGTCGAAAAAAACAATCTCGTAGGCAGGGAGCTCGACGTTGCGCGCGGCTACATCCGCAACATCGCCGCGCAATCCGATTTCTACTGCATGCTGATTCGCGGCGGCGTTTTGCAAATTGTGTGTCTCGGCCCGAATCGCGCGCCCTCGCAAACCGTCATGATCTCCATGTCCGCCGACACCGTCATGATCGCGGCATCCGGCGCCGGGGCAAACTGCCCGCTCGCGCCCGAATACAAGCGCCACATCGCCGCCACCCTCGCCGAACACAAAAAGGACGGATGGATCAAATAACCCGCGCCGAAACTGTAGGGGCGCACCTTGCGTGCGCCCTCGCGCCAGCCCGCTTTGTGAATGCGCACGAACTTGTTTGCCGGTGCCAAAGGCGCCTCATTCGTCAGCCCGGGGTCGAGCTTTCGAGACCCCGGGACTTCAAAATAGAAGACACGCGCCCTGAAGGGGCGGCACATGCGCATCAATCCCACACGTAGCGTTCATCGCAAACGATGTCATGCTTTGCGAGAAACGCGGGCAAGGGATTGTGATATGATGAAACTGATTGTGGCGCCCTGTCAGGGCGCATTGTTTTCCATCGTTTACCCGGGGTCTCGCACGCTCGACCCCGGGCTGACGAATGGCACGCCTTTGGCGTGCGGCAAATGACAAACAAGTAGCGCCTATGAGTGGCACGCAAACCGCGCCCGCACGCCGCAACAACCCCCATTGCGCAAACGTGGGACTGTAAACATCCAGCCGCGATTGAGCGAATCGCCGCGGGATGCACAGTGCGCCGCCATTGCATGAACACCCGCGAACACACCCTCGCTGTTTTTAATTATCAAAACTACGACCAAATGCCCGTTGTGCATTTCGGCTACTGGACCGAGCTTCTCGCCAAATGGCACAAGGAGGGACACCTCACCGCCGACGAGGCCGAATTCTATTTCGACAAAAACGAATACGACAAAATCATCTGCGACAAACTCGGCTTCGATTTCTGCTGGGGACACCAGCTCACGCCCAAGCACAAAGTGCATCCTTTCTTTGAAAAGAAGATTCTCGAAACACACCCCGACGGCGTCATTCGTTATATAAATCCCGACGGCCTCATCGAGGAAACCGATCCCGGCACGACCACCATCCCCGCCACCGTCGGCACGCTCATGACCGGGCGCGAGGCGTGGGAGGAACTCTACAAACCGCGCCTCCAATCCGACCCCGCGCGCCACGGCACACCCGAAGAACTCGCGCGCTGGAAACAGCTCAGCGAGGAAACCACCGACGCGCCCTTCGGCGTTTATGCCGGCAGCATGTTCGGCTACGCGCGCGACATGATCGGCGTCGAGGCGCTCAGTTATCTTCAAGTCGATGACGAGGACCTCTTCATCGAAATCATCGACACCGTCGCAAACCTCTCCTTCGAAACGGTGAAGGCCGTGCTCGAAGCCGGACTGCGCGTGGACTTCCTGCATTTTTGGGAGGACATCTGCTTCAAAAACGGCCCGCTCATCAACCCCGCCACCTTTGAAAAATACGTCGCCCCGCATTATAAAAAAATAACCGGCATGGCGCGGACGCACGGCGTGCGCCTCTTCTCGGTCGATAGTGACGGCCTCATCGACAAACTCATCCCCGCCTGGTTCGCGAACGGCGTGAACATCATGTTCCCCATCGAAGTCGGCACCTGGGGCGCGAGCATCGCCCCGTGGCGCGAAAAATACGGACGCGAACTGCGCGGCGTCGGCGGCGTCCGCAAAAGTGTGCTCGGCGAGGACCGCGCCGCCATCGACGCCGAAATCGAGCGCATCAAACCGCTCGTCGATCTCGGCGGCTACATCCCCTGCCCCGACCACCGCATCTCGCCGGAGGCCACATGGGACAACGTCCGCTACTACGCCGACCGCATGCGCGCGACATTCCGCCGGTAGCACGAACCGTCCCCGGCGAGCCGGGATCTTCGCGAGCCGGAACCTTGCGCTTTACGCAATCCGTTTCCCAAACATCATCCCGCAGCATGAACACTGTTGCCCGACGCATCGCGCGCCTTTGCGCGATTGCCACCCTCGCGCTCCTCGCCGCGCGCGCCCTCGCGCTTCCCCCTCCCGAAAAACTCCCCGCCTCGCCAACGCCGCCCGACCCGCTTGTCATAACCGGCGGCCCGCGCATCACGACCGCGAAGGACTGGCACGCCAAGCGCGCGCCCGGCCTGCGCGCCCTGTTTCAAAACTACGAATACGGCCTGCGCCCCGGGGAAATCGCGCCCGTCGCCACCATTATCCGCGAGGACAAAAACGCGCTCGGCGGCAAGGCCACGCTCCGCGAAATCTCGGTTGACACCACGCTCGCCGCCAAACCCGTCCACCTGCTCGTCATCGTGCCCAACAAACAAACGCGCCCCGCGCCGTGTTTTCTCGGCATGAGCTTCCGCCCCGTCCACACACTCCTCGCCGATCCGCTCATCAAAATGCCGGCCGACGGCTCGGAGGAAAAACGCGGCTCGCGAGCCTCCAGATGGCCCGTCGAACAGATCATCGACCGCGGCTACGCCCTCGCCTGCTTCTTCAACGGCGACATCATGGTCGACTCCCCCGCGCCCGCGAAAGAAGCGCTTAAGCGCTTCGCCAAGGCCGCCGGTGTCAACCCCGATGCGCCCAACGCCCCCGGCACAATCATGGCGTGGGCGTGGGGTTACTCGCGCATGTTTGACTGCCTGAAAGACATTCCCGAAATCGACACGCGCCGCGTCGCCATCGTGGGCCATTCGCGCAACGGCAAGGCCGCGCTCCTCGCCGCCGCGTTCGACGAACGCTTCGCGCTCGTCATCCCCAACCAGGCCGGTTGCGGCGGCACCGCGCCCAGCCGCGTGTCCGCCGACGACGCCAAGCCCGGCCCCAAGGGACGCCCCCGCGTGGAAACCGTCGCCGCGATCACCTCGCGTTTCCCGCACTGGTTCTGCCAAAACTTTTCCGCGTTCGCCGGGGCGCCCGAAAAACTGCCCTTCGACCAGCACGCACTCATCGCGCTCTGCGCGCCGCGCCCCGTGCTCATTTCTTGCGCGGTCGAGGACGTGTGGGCAAACCCGCCCGGCCAGCTCGCCATGCTCCGCGCCGCCGATCCCGTTTACCAACTCGTCGCAAAGGAAGGCCTGCGCGCCGGTGTCACCGAAATGCCCGCCACGGGAAAACTGATCGACTCGCGCCTCGGGTTTTTCATCCGCGAGGGCAAGCACGACATGACGCACGAGGACTGGCGCGCCTGGCTCGACTACGCCGACAAGTGGTTGCGCTGAGCAAAGCGATAGCGGCCGAATGCCGCCCCCGCTATTCGATCCGCCTCCCCACGCGCAACGCGTCGCCCTCCTCCTCGATTTCAAAAATCACCGCGCGTTCGCTGAGCGTCCGCGCCTTGTTCGGCGTGTGCAAAATCATCATCAATTTTCCATCGTCGAATCTGCGGAACAGCATCGGATGCCCGCCATCGTCCGTGAAAAGCGGTGTCTGCTCCTGACGCCACGGCCCGGCGAGTTTCCCTGAATCCGAAACCGCGTATCCCGTCGTGTAACCGCCCTCGCCGCCCGTTGACCAAAGCATGAGCAGCTTGCCCGACTTCGTGCGATGCAACCACGAGCCGTCGGTCACATGGCAGCCATATTGGGCGGACTTTTTGCTCCACACCGCGTCGCTGCCGTTGAACAAACGCCTCGGCTCGCCGACCGTCGCGGAAAGATCATCCGTCAGGCGCACATACTCCACCGTGCCATCCTTGATCTGCACCCACTCGTGACAAAACACCATGTAAGGCGCGCCATCCTCGACCCAAAGCGTGCCGTCGAGCGTCATCATGTCGGGCGGCAGCGTGGACTGATTTGGCTTTTCGCCGAACGCACGAAACGGCCCCTTCGGCGAATCCGCCACGAGCACCTGCGAACCGCGCTTCACGCGAGGCAGCCAATCGCGCCATTGCTCGGGCAGCCGGTCGTCCGTGTCGAACGTGAGAAACAAATAATATTTTCCCCGATGCGCGTGCAACTCCGGCGCCCATATCCCCTTCTGAGCCCAAAAACCCTCGGGAATTTCAAACACCACGCGCGGCCCCGTCCAATCGACAAGATTTTTGCTCGTGTATTGCACGACCGCCGGACGCCCGTTCGGCCCGCGCCGCCCCGTGGAGCTGACGAGATAATACGTCCGCGTTTCCGCATCCGCATATACGCAACAATCCCGCAACCGCACGTCGGCCAGCCTCACGCTCCGCTCCCCGGCGGCATGACACTCGGAAATCGACGATGCGAAAAACCCCGCCGCCAAAATACAAAAAACGGAAAACAGTTTCATGCCCCGAATCGCACCCCGCGCACCCGACTGCCGCAATCCCGCAAGGCATCTTACGGTTCGAAACAATCAGCGCCCCGTCATGCGGTAGGTGCTTTCCAGCACCATGTGTTCTATCCCGGCAGTTTTCACATGATCAATCGCCCTCGCCAACAAGGCATATCGGGCGCGATCATCACCGCTCACCAGCACACGCGGAACATGCCCCGTGCGCGCGCACTCCTCTTTGTATGAAGCAATCTTCAGGGGGAGATCGCTGATATCGTAAGGCTCCTTATTTATATAAACTGTTGTGTTTTCAGAAACCTGAACAACCAGCGGCTCATGGCTCCCGTGCCCGCATCCGCCGCATCCACCTGCAATGTTGACATCCATTTTCCCCACGTTCGTCAACGCCAGCGAAAACATTACAAACGTCACGAGCAGAAACATCAGCACGCTTATCATCGCTGTCAGATCAAAACGCGCACCGCCCCGTCTTTCCTCAATCGGGGCGTTAATTCTGTTCACATCACCAAAATCGTCGGGATTCATGGTTATTTGATATTCGGGGTTGATGCGCGGCGAAAATTGACGCGCCCAGATCATACCCAACGACAAGCAAAGTCAAGTGAGCCGGGGCATTACGCGTGAAAGCACGCGTGGCAAAAATCGCACCCTCGCCGGAAAAACAACCGCATGAAAGCGGCTCCCAAAATACACCAGCGGGAACACCACCGGCGCGGCGCGCCGTTACATTTTCGCTGGCTTGGGCGCGCGGAGTTTGTTTCGGTTTCCGGCAATATGCGCATTCTTGTTACAGGAGGAGCCGGTTTTCTCGGCTCAAATCTTTGCACCCGCCTAATCAACGACGGACATGAGGTGATCTGCCTCGATAATTTTTTCACGGGACGAAAGGCCAACATCGCCCATCTGCTCGACAATCCGCGCTTCGAGCTCGTGCGGCACGACGTGACCGACCCGTTCAAGTTCGAGGTCGACCAAATCTACAACCTCGCATGCCCGGCGTCGCCGCCGCACTACCAATACAATCCGATCAAGACCACAAAGACGTCGGTGATGGGCGCGATCAACTGCCTCGGCCTGGCCAAACGCGTGAAGGCGCGGGTGTTTCAGGCGAGCACATCCGAGGTTTACGGCGACCCGCAGGTGCATCCGCAGCCCGAGGAGTATTGGGGCAACGTCAACCCGATCGGAAAACGCTCGTGTTATGACGAGGGCAAGCGTTGCGCCGAGACGCTGTTTTTTGATTACCACCGCGAAAACAAGGTCGATATCCGCGTCATTCGCATCTTCAACACCTACGGGCCGCACATGCTTTCGAACGACGGTCGCGTCGTGTCCAATTTCATCGTGCAAGCGCTCGGGGGCGAGGACATCACAATCTACGGCGACGGTTCGCAAACGCGTTCGTTTTGCTATGTGGACGACCTGATCGAGGGCTTTGTGCGATTCATGGACCAGACGGAAATCGTCGGCCCGATGAATTGCGGAAATCCGGGCGAGTTCACGATGTTGCAGCTCGCCGAGGCGGTGCTGCGCGAAGTCGGCGGAAAATCAAAAATCGTGCACAAGCCGCTCCCGGCGGATGACCCGAAGCAGCGCAAGCCGGACATCTCGCTCGCGCGCCGCGCGTTGAAATGGGAGCCGCAGATTCCGCTCGAGGAAGGCTTGCGGCGCACGATCGCGTATTTCCGCACACAGGCTTGAGCAGCGCGGCAAAACGGAAGCGAGGAACAGATGTTTCGCTCGCGCATCCGCCGAGCCGCCACACTTTGACTTGGAGTTTTCCCAAAAAATCCAAAGAGTCTTTCACTTTCAATCAGTTCACCGCCCGGAAACAAAAACCACCATGAAGAAAATCACCCTTGGACTCATCAGCTGCCTGCTCCTCTCCGGAGTCGCAATGGCGCAAAAAACCGCAACGCCCCGGATCGTGAAAATCGACACCGAGAGCCTTTCCCTCGTCATGGGCGTGAACAAGGATGGCTACCTGCTCTTCCACCACTTCGGACCGAAGATCGAGGACGCGACACCCTTCCTCAAAAAAGGCGAATACCGCCGCGAGCCGACCTACGAGATGGCCTACCTCTCCTCCGGCGGACGCAACATCCGCGAACCCGCGCTGCGCGTCACGCACGCCAACGGCGACATCAACACCGAGCTCGTTTACGTGAGCCACAAGGAAACCGCCGCCGGCGCCGACGGCGCGCGCACGCTCGAAATCCTGCTCCGCGACAAAGTCAACCCGCTCGAAGTCACGCTCATCGTCAAGGCCTGGCAAAAGGAAAACGTCATCAGCGAGCACGTCGTCATCCGCAACGCCGGCGACAAGCCCGTGACGCTGCACAACTACTACTCCGCCTACATGCCCCTCAAGGCGAACAAGTATTACCTCAACCATTTCTACGGCGCCTGGGCGCGCGAGATGATGCTCGCCGAAACCCAGCTCACCGCCGGAATCAAGACCGTGGAAAGCAAGCGCGGCGCGCGCGCCACCCGCTGCGAAAACCCGTCCTTCCTGCTCGCCCTCGACACCCCGCTCGCCGAAAACAGCGGCAACGTCATCGGCGGCGCGCTCGCGTGGAGCGGCAACTGGAAGCTGAATTTCGAAATCGACGAATTCGCCATCCTCAACATCAGCGCGGGCATCAGCCCCTTCGCCAGCGACTACACGCTGCCCGCCGGCGCCACCTTCGAGACGCCCGAGATGATCTTCACCTACTCGACCGCCGGCGCCGGCGGCGTCTCCCGCAACCTCCACGACTGGGCGCGCAACCACCGCGTCTACGACGCGCAAACCATCCGCCCCACGCTCCTCAACAGCTGGGAGGGCGCCTACTTCACCTTCGACGAAAAAACGCTCACCGACATGATCGACGACGCCGCCGGCATGGGACTCGAAATGTTCGTGCTCGACGACGGCTGGTTCGGCAACAAATACCCCCGCGACAACAACAAGACCGCCCTCGGCGACTGGCAGGTGAACAAGAAAAAACTCCCCCGCGGCATCGGCTACCTCGCCGACTACGCCGTTTCCAAGGGCCTGAAATTCGGCATCTGGATCGAACCCGAAATGGTGAGCCCCAAGAGCGAACTCGCCGAAAAACACCCCGAATGGATCGTCAAGGGCAAGGGCCGCGAAATCCCCACGATGCGCTACCAATGGCTCCTCGACCTCACCAACCCCGAGGTGCAGGACTTCGTCTTCAGCGTCTTCGACGAAACCATGAAACTCTCCCCCAACATCAGCTACATCAAGTGGGACGCCAACCGCCACGTTGAGAACGCCGGCTCCGCCTACCTCGACGACGACAAACAATCGCACTTCTGGGTCGAATACACCCGCGGCCTCTACAAAGTCTATGAACGCGTGCGCGCGAAATACCCCAACGTCATCGTGCAAGCCTGCGCCTCCGGCGGCGGCCGCGTTGACTACGGCGCGTTGAAATACCACCAGGAAGTCTGGACCAGCGACAACACCGACGCCATCACCCGCGTGCGCATCCAGTATGGCACGAACCTCATCTACCCCTCGCTCGTGACCGGCTCGCACGTCTCGCAAGTTCCCAACCACCAGACGAACAACGTCACCCCTTTAAAATTCCGCTTCGACCTCGCCATGACGGGCCGCTTCGGAATGGAACTCCAGCCCAAGGACATGAACGAGGCGGACAAGGAGTTCGCGAAAATGGCGATCGCCAACTACAAAAACATCCGCGACATCGTCATGCAAGGCGACCTCTACCGCATCAACAGCCCCTACGACAACTCCGGCCTCTATTCGCTCATGTATGTGAGCAAGGACAAAACCCGCGCCGTCATGTCCGCCTTCTGCATCGACTACCGCAACATCATGCCCACCTTCAAACTCACCGGCCTTGATCCGGCAAAACGCTACAAGGTGACCGAGTTGAACGAGAAAAAGTCAAAGTTCTGGGCGAACGGCAAAACCTTCACCGGCGAGTTCCTCATCAACGGCGGTCTCAACCCCCGCCTGATGAAAAACCTCCAAAGCATGGTTCTCCTTCTGGAAGAGGTAAAATAATCGCGGCGCAGAAAACCGCCCGGCACAAGGGCTGCCGGGCTTTAAGCAAAGGCGCCGTCCCTCGGGCGGCGCGCACAGGAATTGCAAACGCACACGTGTTTTGCAAAGCCCGCATTGTCATCTAATAGACGACAATGGCTTGGTGTGCCCGCAAACACCGCCAAAATCAAATTTGCCAAAAACTTAATCGAAAATGCAATTGGCTACCGCCCTCCCCTTCGGGTAACTTTTTGGGGCAAACCCGCATTATGGCATGCCGCCGTCACCACCAAACCCCATGAAACGCACCCGCTCACTCCTCTCGCTGCTCCTGTTTTTCGCGTTTTCCGCGTCCGGACTTCCGGCGGCGGACGCGCCGCAAAAATCCGCGATCAATCGCGACGCCGCGCGCACCATGGCGCGCCTCTTAAAAACCTCCCCGCTTCTGCTGGATGGCGAAAGAGCCGGC
Source organism: Ereboglobus sp. PH5-5 (assembly GCF_029504805.1). NCBI lineage: Bacteria > Pseudomonadati > Verrucomicrobiota > Opitutia > Opitutales > Opitutaceae > Ereboglobus > Ereboglobus sp. PH5-5. The sequence goes on from NZ_JAQFIT010000002.1 coordinate 102,338, forward strand.
CTGTTGAAAACAGTCCAGGAGTATTCCGAAAAATTACCCCACCCTGTTTTCAGACAATACCTGAAAGCCGGCGTGGACGAGGCCGCCGCGATGGAACGCGACAACCCGATTCTGGGCTGGTATCGGCTGGCCTTTGACCGCGTCCTCGACGAGGTCGCCAACACAAAGGTCGAGCAGGGCACGGCCGTGATCTGGATGCTCTACAACATGGGAATCGTGGTGAAAACGCCCTCCGGTTGCTTCGGCGTGGACATCAACCACAAGTATGCGGAAAAGTTTGAGCCCCTGCTGGATTTTCTCTGCGTAACACATAATCACGGCGACCACAAAAGCGTGGAATTGATGAATGCGATGCGCGCGCGCGGCAAACCCGTGCTGTCCAATTTTTACAAAAATGACGCCCAATATTATTCAAAGGAACCGGCGGAGTATAAAATCGGCGCCTTCTCCATCCGCACGGACATCACCGATCACAATGCCAAGCTGCTAAAATTTGTCACGGTGTATAGGCTTGATTGCGGCAAGGACTCGGGCGGCCTTTCCATTTTGCACGGCGGGGATTCCAACTTCAAACCGGAGCAGTTTGAGCGCACACAGGGGCCGGTTGGCCTGTTTATCACCCGCTGGGGCGCGCCGGAGGAAAACAACTTGCTGGACGCAAAGCCCGGCAAGGGCCGGATCGATCCCGCCTGCACCATCTTCTCCCACATGATCGAGCTGCGCCACGACATTGAAAAATCCCCGCGCCGCCGAACCCTCAACTTTGCGATGGATAATATTCCCAAGATGCACTGCCCGCGAACAATCATGCCGTTTTGGGGCGAGAAAATGATTTGGAAGAACGGCAAATTGCAGTGAACCCGTCCGCGCACCCCGTATATCAATGAACAAATATAATTTTCAAAAATGGGGAGTCTTTACGGCGGCCACAATCGGCTACGGATTATACTATGTCTGCCGGTTGAGCCTCAATGTTGTAAAGAAGCCGATGGTGGATGACGGCTACCTGACGGAAACGCAGTTGGGCATTATCGGGTCGGCGTTGTTTTTCTCCTATGCGGCGGGGAAATTTATAAACGGGTTTCTCGCCGACCGCGTCAACGTGCGCTATTTTATGGCGGGCAGCCTGCTCGTCGCCGTGGGGGTCAATTTTCTTCTGGGTTTTGCCATTCCCTTCTGGGCGCTTGTCATTCTTTGGGGGCTGAACGGCTGGTTTCAGTCGGCGGGCGGCCCGTGCAGTGTCATTGCGCTGAACAACTGGTTTTCGAGCAAACAACGCGGAACCGTGTATGGGTTTTGGAGCGCGAGCCACAATATAGGCGAGGCGGCGACTTATATACTGGCGGCCGTCGTGGTCGGCGCATTGGGATGGCAATACGGATTTTGGAGCGCGGCCTGCATGGGCGCGTTCGGCGTGGTTTTTATATTTATATTCCTAAAACCGTCCCCGCCTGAAAAAGAGTCGGTTTCGCCCGGACAAGCAGAAGCGCCAAAAGCGGAGAAAGGCTCCGTCAAGAAGCTGCAAATAGAGGTAATCAAAAATCCCATCATCTGGCTGCTGGCCCTGGCAAGCGGGGTGATGTATATTTGCCGCTACGCGGTGAACAGCTGGGGCATTTATTATTTTGCCGCGGAAAAATCATACACGCTGGTCGAGGCGGGCTCGCTGGTATCGGTCAGCGCGGTCTGCGGAACGGTCGGAACCATATTTTCGGGTTGGATTTCCGACCGCTTTTTCAACGCCAAACGCCTGCCCCTCGCATGGATGGCGAGCCTCGCCAATCTGATTGCAATCGCCCTGTTTATGTTCGCCCCGCACAGCACGGTGATCGACATCGTGAGCATGGTTTTGTTCGGCGTGTCGATTGGCGTGCTGATCAGTTTCATGGGCGGATTGATCGCCATGGACCTGGCGCCGAAGGGCGCTGTCGGCGCCGCGGTGGGCATTATCGGGCTGGGAAATTATATCGGCGCGGGAATGCAGGAAATACTCAGCGGCTACCTGATTGAATCGAACAAAACAATCGTTGATGGCCAGACGGTTTACGACTTCTCGCACATCCGCATCTTTTGGGTGGCCGCGGCGCTCGTATCACTGAGCTTGATTTCGGTCATCTGGAAAAAGACGTCACAACACAAGCAGGCAAACGGCTAATTGTATTATTAAGCGGCGCAAAATAATACCGATATGAAAACACGAAATGACCCTGCTCGCATCCCCAACGGGGATGAGTCCCCTAGCCCAGGGTTGGCGCGAGTTGCGAGCGCCTACCCTGGGTGTCTTGAAAAAAGGGAACACAACCCTGAAAGGGTTGCGTCCACGAAAACGCACGCCGGGCATACGGGCCGCAACCCCGTTGGGGTTGTGTATTTTATTTATTATTCCCAGGGTAGCTCGCTGCGCTCGCAACCCTGGGCTAGATGACAGAAGCCCGTTGGGCTTCATTCAGCGCCTCTCCTATTTCGAACAACTAGCAACCAGACAAACCCATGAAAAAAATAATCCAACTATTCGTCGCCGCGGCCATAATATTACAGGCGGCGAACCTTTGCCCGGCCGGCGCTCCGGCGACCTCTGAAAAAGAAACAAAACTCAGGTTGTGCACATTCAACATTCGCGGCGACAAGCCCTCGGACGGACCGAATCAATGGGTTCACCGCAAGGACTGGCTTTGCGAAATCATCCGCAATAACGATTTTGACATCGTGGGCTTCCAGGAGGCCGTGCTGAGCCAGTTCGAGGACATACTGGAGCGAGTGCCCCACGGCTTCGTGGGAATACGCGGATTGTATAATCCCATTATATATAAAACCGAGCGATTCGAACTGTTGCAGACCGACACATTCTGGCTATCCGAGACGATGGCGCCCGGCTCGGTGGGATGGGACGGAAAATACGACCGCTATTGCACCTGGGCGAGATTTAAGGAGCGCAAATCGGGCAATGTGTTTCTGGTGTTCAACACGCATTTTGACCATCGCGGAGTGAACGCCCGGACCAAGTCGGCGGAGTTGATGATCGCGCAAATCAAACGCATCGCCAGGGAGGGCGAACCGGTGTTCTTTTGCGGCGATTTGAACAGGCGCGACACAACGGAAGCCTACAAATTACTGGCTGCCGTCTTTAATGACACCTTCGTCACCGCGCCCGTTAAAACCGGCCCGATGAACACCGCGCACAGCTGGGGCAGAATAGAACCCATTCACCGAATCGATTATATTTTTGTGAACAACGAGGTGAACGTGACCGACTATCATGTGATCGACGACAAGCGCGGCGAAAACCTGTATCCGTCGGACCATTATCCCGTGTATATAAACGCGACCATTGGAAAAAAGAAACCGTGATGAATAATAAATTGTTTGATTCCCTGCGGGGAAAACTGGTCGTTTCCTGCCAGGCCGAGGAAGGTTCGCCATTCAACACGCCCGAGGGAGTGAGCGCCTTCGCGCAATCGGCCGTCCGGGGCGGCGCCGCCGGGATTCGCACATGCGGCATTGAGAAAACGGCCTGCATTGTGAAAAATGTCTCCGTTCCGGTCATCGGGCTAACCAAGGCGTATTTTCCCGACGGCACAGTGTGCATAACGGGCGCCTTCGAGGACGTGGAGCAGCTTGTCAAAGCCGGCGCCTCAATCGTGGCGGTTGACGGCACCAATCGCCCAAGGGCGGGCGGACTGGGCGGCGCGGACTATATTCGCGCCATCAAGCAGCGGCATAATATTATAATCATGGCCGACATTGCCACGCCCGACGAGGCGCTTGCCTGCCATGAGGCGGGCGCGGATTGCGTTTCCACGACGCTCTGCGGCTACACTCCCGACACTCTCGCATTTGCCAGGGGAAACCGCCCGGCGTTCGACATGCTGGAAAAGTGCCTGCAAATTTTGCCAAGGGATTATCCTGTTTTTGCCGAGGGACGTTTTAACACGCCCGCCGACGCGCAAAAAGCCGTCGAACTCGGCGCATGGGCTGTGATTGTCGGCTCGGCAATCACCCGTCCGCACCTGATTACACAGTGGTTTGTGGACGCCATTAACGAAAAGGGAAAGGATAACGGGAAATGAATATATTTTTCGGAACAGACGGATGGCGGGGCCGCCTCGGCACGGTGATGAACGAGGAAAGCGTCACTGTGGTGGCGCAGGCCTTTGCTGATTATATAAACAGCCGGGGCGCGCAGTCGCCCGTTGCCATTGGTTATGACACAAGGCTGGCGTCATCACTCTTCGCCCGCCGTTTTGCGGAAACACTGTCCGGCAATGGCATCAATGTGTTGTTGGCGGACAAAATAACGCCCACGCCCGTGCTTTCGCACGCGGTGAAACATTATCATTGCGCGGCGGGCGTTATGATCACGGCGTCGCACAATCCGCCCGAATACAATGGCATCAAATTTAAATCCGCCCACGGCGGCCCGTTTTCCACCGGGGAAACCAAGAAGGTGGAGTCATTATTATATGACTCGCCGCGCAAGCATTCGGACGAAAGAGTAAAGCAGGCGGATTTCCTGCCCGCGTATACAGCCCGCTTGGGCGAGTTAATAGATTTTGACGCCATCCGCGGCGCGGCCCTGCCGGTGCTGGTTGACAGCATGGGCGGCGCGGGCACGACGCTCCTCGAAACAATACTGCGTCCGCTGGGTTGCGAAGTGCGAACCATTGACGGCACCCCGTCGGAAAACTTTCACGGACGGCTCGCCGAGCCGATAGAAAAAAATCTCGCCCCGCTCATGGAGGCGCTAGCGAACGGAGATTACGCCCTTGGAGTCGCAACCGACGGCGATGCCGACCGCGTCGGGGCTTGTCTCGACAACGGCGGATGGCTCTCGGCGCAAAAAACGATTTTGCTGCTGGTTGATTATTTAAAACGAGTGAGAAAAGTCCCCGGCGGAATTATAAAAACAAGCTCCGTGTCGGATAAAATACGCGTCTGTTTCGCCTCGCCCGACACACCGATTCATGAAGTGCAGGTGGGCTTCAAATATATTGCCGATGTGATGCTCCAGGAACAAATCGCCTTTGGCGGCGAGGAAAGCGGCGGCTTCGGCTATGGCATGCACCTCCCCGAGCGGGACGGCATTTTCTCCGCCTTGATGCTGATCGAAATGCTATCGAAATCGGGATTCCGGCGTCTGTCCGACTATGCGGCGGATGCAACCGCGCGCCTGGGCGAAATCTATTACGACAGAATCGACGTGCATTATGACAAGCCGGACAAAAACCAGCTGCTTCCCAACCTGTATAAACGAGGCTGCGCAAACGTGGCCGGTTTTCCTGTCGGGCAAGTGCAGGCGTTTCAAAGCAGCAGGGGCATCGTCAACGGATTGAAGTTCATCTGCCAGGGCTCGTGCCGCTGGCTGCTGATACGAAGCTCGGAAACGGAGGATATCATTCGCCTGTATGCCGAGGGATGCTCGAACGAGGAAGTGAAGGCGCTGCTGGACGGAGGACTGAAGGAAGCGATTGGTTACGGCTTGTAGATCAAGGGGTCTTTCCAACCCTGGGAACGCGGGCATCTTGCCCGCAGGTTTGTGCGGCGCGCCGCGCCGTCTTGCGGGCAAGATGCCCGCGTTCCCAGGGTTGCAAGCGCGCCCGCAAAAAAACCGCGTATTCGGGTTTTGAATACGCGGCTTGGTTTTTAGGCGGAGTTTTTCCGGCGGTTACTTTTTCTTCGCCTTCTTCGCGGGTTTCGCGGCGCGGGCTTCCTCGACCGCGGCCTGGGCGGCGGCGAGGATTGCGACGGGCACGCGATAAGGCGAGCAGCTCACGTAGTTGAGGCCGAGCGCGTGGCAGAACTTCACCGAGTCGGGATCGCCGCCGTGCTCGCCGCAGATGCCGAGCTTGATGTCGGGGCGCGTGGAGCGGCCTTTCGCGACGGCGAGCTTCATGAACTCGCCCACGCCATTCTGGTCGATCGAGGCGAAGGGGTTCTTCTTGACGATCTCGGCCTCCTGATACGCGCCGAGGAAGCCGCCGGCGTCGTCGCGCGACATGCCGAGCACGGTTTGCGTGAGGTCGTTGGTGCCGAAGCTGAAGAACTCGGCGCTTTGCGCGATTTTCTCAGCGACGATCGCGGCGCGCGGAATCTCGATCATGGTGCCGACTTTGTAGGTGAAGCGCACCTTTTGCTCGGATTGCACGGCCTTGGCGACTTCGTGCACGATGGCGGACTGGATGTCGATTTCATTGGTGAAGCCGACAAGCGGGATCATGATTTCCGGGCTCACTTTGATGCCGGTTTTGCGCACGGCGGCGGCGGCCTCGAAGACGGCGCGCGCCTGCATGCGGGTGATTTCCGGATACTTGATGCCGAGGCGGCAGCCGCGGAAGCCGAGCATCGGGTTGAACTCATGGAGCTCGCTGACGCGGGCCATGATTTTTTCAACGGGGATGCGGAGTTTGCGCGCGAGATCCATCTGCTGCTCCTTGGTGTGGGGGAGGAATTCGTGCAGCGGGGGATCGAGAAAGCGGATGGTGGCGGGGAAGCCTTTGAGCGCCTTGAAGATGCCGATGAAGTCGTCGCGCTGGAAGGGGAGCAGCTTGGCGAGGGCGGCTTCGCGGTCGGCGGTGTTGTTGGCGAGGATCATCTCGCGCATGGAGTCGATGCGGTCGCCTTCGAAGAACATGTGCTCGGTGCGCGTGAGGCCGATGCCGACGGCGCCGAACGCGATGGCGTTGGCGGCCTGCTCGGGCGTGTCGGCGTTGGTGCGCACTTGGAGGCGGGACGCCTTTTTGCACCATGCGATGAGTTGCGTGTAGTGCTTGAACTTCTCGGTCTTTTGCGCGGCCTTGTTGCCCTGGATGGTGCCGGTGATGATTTCGGAGGGCGCGGTCTTGACCTGGCCGGCGTAGACGTTGCCGGCGGTGCCGTCGATCGAGAGGTAATCGCCTTCGTTGTAAACCTTGTCCTCGATGGTGGCGGTTTTCTTCTCGTAGTCGATCTGGATGGCGGACGCGCCGCAGACGCAGACTTTGCCCATCTGGCGGGCGACGAGGGCGGCGTGCGAGGAGACGCCGCCGCGCGCGGTGATGATGCCTTCGGCGGCGATCATGCCGCGGAGATCCTCGGGCGAGGTTTCGAGGCGGACGAGGAGAACTTTCTCGCCGCGTTCGTGCGCAAGGACGGCGCGATCGGCGTTGAAATAAATCTGTCCGGTGGCGGCGCCGGGGCCGGCGGGGAGGCCGGTGGCGATGACGGCGGCTTTTTTGATTTCAGCGGGATCGAAGATGGGCGCGAGGAGCTGGTCGAGCTGGTCGGCCGGGTTGCGCATGATGGCGGTCTGCCAGTCGATGAGCTTCTCCTTGACCATGTCCATGGAGAACTTGAGCGCGGCGGCGGCGGTGCGCTTGCCGTTGCGCGTCTGGAGCATGAAGAGTTTGCCTTCCTGGATGGTGAACTCGATGTCCTGGACGTCCTTGAAATGTTTTTCGAGGATGGCGCGAACCTTGAGGAGCTCGGCGTAGGAGGCGGGCATCTTCTTTTTGAGGTTGATGACGGGCTCGGGTGTGCGAACGCCCGCGACGACGTCCTCGCCTTGCGCGTTGATGAGGAACTCGCCGTAGAATTCGTTGGCGCCGTTGGCCGGGTTGCGGGTGAAGGCGACGCCGGAGCCGGATTTTTCACCGGTGTTGCCGTAGACCATGGCCTGCACGTTGACGGCGGTGCCCCATTCGGTGGGGATGTTGTATTTGCGGCGGTAAACGATGGCGCGGTCGTTCATCCACGAGCCGAAGACGGCGCCGGCGGCGCCGCGGAGTTGCGCCCAGGGGTCGTTGGGGAAGGTTTTTCCGGTGCGTTCCTTGATGAGGTTTTTGAAGAGGGCGACGAGGTTTTGCTGGTCGGCGGCGGTGAGAGCGGAGTCCTCGATGTCGGTGTGGTAGGTTTCGTGCTTGTATTCGTGGATGACGGACTCGAAGGGTTCGTGGTCTTCGTTTTCGCGCTTCTGGACGCCGAGGACGACGTCGCCATACATTTGGACGAAGCGGCGGTAGCAGTCCCAGGCGAAGCGCTCATTGTTGGTGGCCTTGGCGAGGGAGAGGACGGTGGTGTCGTTGAGGCCGAGGTTGAGGATGGTGTCCATCATGCCGGGCATGGAGTCGCGCGCGCCGGAGCGCACGGAAACGAGGAGCGGCATGCCGTTGGCGTCGCCGAACTTGGTGCCCATGATGCGTTCCATGTTGGCAACGCCGGCTTCCATCTGCGCCTGGAGGGCGGCGGGATAGGTGCGCTTGTTGGCGTAATAATAGGTGCAGACGTCGGTGGTGACGGTGAAGCCGGGAGGCACCGGGAGGCCGATGCGGGTCATCTCGGCGAGATTGGCGCCCTTGCCGCCGAGGAGCGGTTTCATGGTGCCGTCGCCATCGGCCTTGCCCTTGCCGAAGAGGTAAACGTATTTCGCGGATTTCGCGATTTTGCCCTTGGAGGATTTGGAGCCTTTTGGGGCGGTTGATTTTTTAGCGACGGCCTTTTTGGCGGGCTTGGTCGCGGACTTTTTGGTTTTGGTAGCCATTGCTGGTGTTGTTTGGTGATGTTAAAAGAGATGCTGCGTCGCGCAAAAAACCGGGGCAGTCATGCGCGTCAAAGCGGACGGGTAGGCAAAACAGGCAAAGAGCCCACTGTCAACGGCGCAGAGCGCAAGGCATGCGCAAGCGCAATGTTTTTTATAAAACGAAAAAAACCCGCCTGTTGAATCAGACGGGTTTCGTAAAAAAACGGATGTTTAATTATTTGGGAAGACCCACGCTCGGGACGCCCGCGGCGGGAGCGGCTGCGGTGGCGGGCTTGTTCTTGTTAAGCTCGGTGAGCACTTCCTCGGTGATGTCGTAGGCTTCGTCAGTATAAACCAAAACGCCACGATCAACGAGAAGGGTAATGCCTTTCTTTTTGGCGATGTTGGTCGCAACTTCGTTGATTTCTACGAGGAGAGCCTGACGAGTGGTGGCAATACCTTGCTGGATGAAACGATCAGCTTGCTGACGGAATTCGGCAATTTCCTGCTCTTTCTTTTGGAGGTCGCCGAGAAGTCGCTGGGAGTCAGCCTTAGCAGCTTCCTTGGCAGTGTCGCTCAGGACGGGATTCTTCAGGGACTCCTGAAGGTTTTGAAATTGAGTCACCATGACTTTGCCTTCATTGAGACGTTTTTCATAATCCTGCTGGGCAGTTTGGCCGTAGGCTTGAATTTTGGCCTCCTCCTCCTGCGTCTTGTAATAGCCAGCCATGGCCTTGGCGCGATCAACCGTGCCGATCTTGAGCGCTTGAGCCTGGACAAAAAGTGCGGAAGAGCCGAAGGCAATTAATGCGATGAATGCTTTGATGGATGTTTTCATGTGTTTGGTGTAGGAAGATGGGCAATAGCCAGAGGCAAAAACCCGAGAACGAAAATACAAAAATATTTATTTAATGATTACAATTGCAAAATTAGTGCAAGTAGAGCAGTTGTTTTTTGTAAACATATTATAATTAATAAGATAGCATCCATTAATTTGGACCGAATTTCGTCGAATTGATCTCCTAGATCACATATTCCCTGTTTTGAAACCATGCGTCGTAACCTTGACATGCCGCGTTAATCGCACCGCAACTCGATTTCCCCGCCGCTGTTCGTCCGTTCACTGCAACTTCAACGGCATGCTTTGGACTCGGGTGTTGAGGTGGTTTATGAGGGCGCCGATGCCTTGCTTGCCGGTGTTCTCGCCGGTGGTGATTGTGCGGGTGGGCAGGAAATTGTCCACCAGCGCGCAATAATCCTTGTTCACCATGATGCCAAGTAGTTCGCCGGATTTGCTGATCACGAGGTCGCCGCGCTTGCTGGCAAAAAAGCTCACGCGCATTTGCACGTAGCCGGGTTGCGTGGCGTCGAGCTTGAACGGCGTTTCCTCATACTTCGTTTTTGTCGGCTCGCTGTTGGTGCTGACCAGGATCGCGTCGGAAAATTTGAAGGGTTCGAGCGAGGTCATGTAAACTTTCACGCCAAGGCCGGCGGCTTGCGCGGGCGTGAGCGGCACGACGAGGATGCGAGGGTCAATGGATAGATAATGGAGCTCGCCTGCGGTGGTGCTGTAGTCGCCGTTTGTGAATGTGATCGCAATGCGCGAGATGTCGGCGCCGGGATAGGTGAGCGCGAAGGGCGTGTCGCTGGCGTGGAAGATCGCGTAGGTGTCGCGTCCGTCGCTCACGAGGATTGTGCGCAGGTCGGCAACGCGCGCGGCCGGGCCGAAGAGTCCGGGGCGCGTGGTTTCGACGCGGGTTCGCACATTGTTGGCGAGGTATTCGCTGAAAAGCGTGTTGGCGTTGATGGGACGGTTGTCGCGGATTTCCTTTTGAAGGTCGTCCGATTTCACGGCGAGGGTGCCGACGCCTTGCGCAAGCTGCACGGTGGTTTCCTGCACGCGGAGGCGTTCCTGCCGCTCGGCCTCGACTTGCGTTTTGTAGGTCTCGGCGGTTTCGCGAAGGACGGTTTTCTCGTGCTCGGCAACTTTCACGGCGACGTTGAGATTTTCGATTTTTTCGCGCGCGGCGCGCTGCTCCTGCTCGAGCTTGGCGATGTTGCCGCGCTCGCGCTCGAGCTCGGCTTCGCGGTGCTCGAGGTCGCGCTGGAGCGCGGCGACGCGCTCCTTGGACATGCCGGCGTCGCGCTTGGCGGCCTCGACTTCCCGCGCGAGAATCTCGGCGTTGCGCTTGGCGACGGTTATTTGCTGGTCGAGTTGCGTGCGCGTCGCGCCCAGATTTTCAACGAGTTTGTTTTTCTCGGCCTCGAGTTGGGCGAGGATTTGTTCGCGCGTCTGGAGATTTTGCGCGGTGTCCCGCAACTGGCGGGCGAGCTCGTCGCGGCGCGCCTGCTCGTCCTCGAGCGAAAGTTTCATCAGCTCGACGAGGTCCTGGTCCTTGGTCGCGGCGGGCGGCGAATCGCGGTCGGTTGACAGCGAGGGGGCCTGCTGGATTGAGGACGCGGCGACGGGCGCGTCCCAGCGCGTGAGCGCAAGGAGGTTGAGCAGGAGAAAATCGCAAATGATGAGGAGAAGCGTTTTGTTCATCGGAGATGAAGGGATTTTCGATTTTCGATTCTCGATTTTCGATTGGGAGCTACCGCTCCGTTTTCAATTTCGAGGCCGCGCGGTAGCGCGCAATCGAAAATCGAGAATCGAAAATCGAAAATTTCCTAGAGTTTTGTTGCGGCTGAGCTGGCGTTCGTGTCCCCGGGTTGCGGCGTCGCGTCTCCGTGCACCTCAAGTATGAGCTGGCGCTTGAAGTGGCGGACGTGGCGGATTTTCACGATCGCGACGCAGAGGATGCCGAAGAGGTTCGACGAATACGCGGCGAGGAGGTTGGCCTGGATGTAGCCGAGCACTTGGAGGACGAGCGCGGTGGCCGTGCCCGCGATGCCCACGTAGAGGCCGGCGTCGAAGAGGTTTTCCTCGTTGTCCATGAGGCGCAGCTTGAGCTGGGGCGAAATCGGCTGGCGCGAGATATAGCGGATCTTGAGCAGGCAGATCACATAGACGGCGATTTGCAGCGCGGCGAAGAGGAGGATGGAGAGGATGGTTGTTGTGTCCATGGCGGTGGTGACGGGAACTTCTGTTATTGGAGAATCGGGTTTGTCGGCGGCCAGCACGGGCACGACGAGTTTGAATTTAAATTCCGAGGGCGGCGGTGTTTTTATGAGAAACGGTTCGCTGGCAAAAACGAGAAACAGGGCGATCATTCCGGCGAGCAGGAAGCTGCGCAAGCGCAGGGGCGAGGAGCGCGAATCGCCCGCGGGCTCGCGCATCGCGCCGCTGAGGAAAACTTCGAGCGCGTGAAAAAGCAAAAACGCGCCGACAAAAAACGCGGCGTATTTGGCGATGAGCGCGACGCGCGGGTTGAGCAGCGCGAACTCGGCGACGGCGGAAATGTTGAGGGCCGCGCTGTGGTTGACGGGCGCGCGGTTGCGCAGGAGGAGACGCACGGCGCCCTGCCCTTCCCCAAGCGCGAGGCGCAGGTCGGCGAGGCCTTGCTTGCCGTATTCCATGAGGTAGTCGGCGACGTTGTCGGCGGAGCCGGAGTAGAGCGCGGCGGTGTAGATGAGCGGGAGGTTGTCGGAGGCCACGCGGGCGAGTTGCGCGAACTCGCCGACGGTGAGCGCGCTCCCGCTGACGCGGAGAAGCTCGCCGAGCTGCATCCAGTTGAGGCGTTTGCCGAGCGAGAGGAGGTCGAGGTAAAAGGTTTCGAGCCGGTCGAGCTGTTTTTCGGCGGCGGCGGTTTCGGCGAGCACGCGGAGTTCGCGCTGGAGCGCGGGCGAGAGGTTGTCGGACTGGTAGAGAAGCGCGGTGAGCAGTATGACCGCGTCGAGCGCCTCGCCGCCGGCGCGATTGGCGGGGACGAAGCGCGTCGTGCCCTGGTTCTCGCGCGTTTGCAAAATGGTCTGCACGCCGATGCTGCGCGAGTTGGCGAGAAAACCCCGGAGCGAGCGGCGCGCCTTTTCCGTTATGAAAAACGTGAGCACGGGCGTGCTTTCGGTGCGTCCGGTGTTTTCCTTGAGCGAGAAGAGCGGGTCGAGAAACGGGTCCCAGCCGCCCCACGGCACCCACTCGGGGCGGCGCGCCTCGATGTTCCGGATGCCGCGTTCGAGCTCGGGCGCGCCGGGGTCGCCGACGAGCCGCGCCGCCTCGAGGATGAGGCTGGCCGCGCCGAGCTTTTCCGAGTCGAGCCGCTGCTGGCCGAACGCGGCGACGCGCGGCGTGTTCTCTCCGGCGGCGCGCAGGAGCGCGGGCGTGACGGATTTCAGGTTGACGGGCACCATCCACGCGAGCGCGAGCAGCGCGATCCCGGCCGTGAACCAGGCCGCGGCCGCGGGCAGCTTGCTGTTTTTTTCGCGCTGTGGAGTCATCCTGTGAAGCAATGGAGAATATTGGTTGCGAGTCGGCAATTGCAAACCCACGATGCAAGCGAACATCGACCCATGCTGCTTCCAATAGTTCAATACAATGATCCGGTTTTAAGAAAAAAGGGTGTCAAGATCGACGTCTTCGACGCGCCCCTCGCCACGCTCGCGCGCGACATGGTCGAGACAATGCACGCCGCGCCCGGCATCGGGCTGGCCGCGCAACAAATCGGGAAGGCATTGCAGCTTTGCGTCGTGGACGTATCTCAAGTGGACGACGACTTCGACTGGGAACTCGACGGCAACCACCCGCCGCTGGAGTTGATCATGCCGATGGTGATCGTGAATCCGGAGGTGAAAGTGCACCGGGTTGAAAAGGAAATCGTGGAGGAAGGCTGCCTGTCATTTCCCGACATTCGCGGCGACGTCGAGCGACGCGACGAGATCACGGTGAAATACCAGGATGCCGAGGGCGTGCCTCATCTGCTCGTGTGCAACGGCATGTTCGCCCGCTGCATCCAGCACGAGGTCGACCATCTTAACGGCGTGCTCTTCATCGACCGCATGTCGAAAAAAACACGCGGCTTGATCGACAAAAAACTCAAGGCGCTGGCGGCAAAAACAGGCGGGGCGTAAATCAGCCCTCGGAGCGCGAACGGCTCGAGCAACCGAATGCCCGCCTCAGTGCTTGGGCGGCGTTATGGCATCCGGATTCGCCTTTATGAACGCGAGGATTTCCGCGCGCATTTCCCTGACCGCGTCCTGCGTGACCTGGGTTTTCAGCATTTCATCCGCGATGAGAAAACCGAGTTTCCTGCCGGCAATCGTGTCGGTCGGGAAGTGCACGCCCGCGAGGACGCGGCCCCACATGGTTTCGCGCACTTCCTCAAAGAGCGGCTCCTTGTATTCGGGCATTGCCGCCGCGAGCACGCCAGCCCAGGCCGCGCTGGCGGCGGTGTGTCCGCTGGGATAGGAGGATTCGCCGGGGCGGCGCAGGCACGGCTGGATGCGCGGGTCGCGAACGAACGGGCGGGGGCGGTTCCAGTGGTTCTTGACCGTAATGCCGATGTAGTGGCGCTCCATGTTGATCTCCCGTAAAATTTGCGCGGTGCGGGGCAGGTTTTTCTCCGAAAACCAGGGGCCGAATGCCTGCGCGCCCATGCCCATGACGTTGCGCGCGGTATGCGTATTGACGCGTTTCGCCCGCTCGACTTGCTCCGGCGTGCGGTCTTTTTGCAGCTGGAGAAGCGTTTCAAGATCGGCCATTCCCGCAACCGAGTCATCCGCGGGCGGCGACGGTATCTGCGCGATGATATCCTGAATGTTGCTCTTAAAATAACGATACTCGAATGACTTCGGCTGCGCCGATGCGACGGCTGCGAGAAAGAAAATGGACAGGAACGCAACGGCGAACCGGGCGGGACGATGTGATGGTTTCATAGTTTGGTCGAATAAGAGGTTGAGGTAATGACAAATGAGATCGGAAATGAAAGGCGCGCGGATGCCCGGCACAGTCTGCAATCGGAAAAAACAACAGGCCAAATTCCCAACGCCAAGGCGAAAATGGCGGATGCCGGGAACGCGTGCTTATCCCGCGAATCAATCAACAGGGGCGGCGCGTCCGGTATGTCCGACGCCGCCAGTTGTTGTTGGTTGGTTGTCAAAAAAGGCTTAGCGGAGCTCCTTGATGATGGGGGTGAGCGTCATGTTGCGGTAGCTGGCGTTGGTGTGGTCGCCTTGGAGGTAGATTGGGCCCGGAACAAACTCGTCGGCGGTGATGGCTCCGCCGGTGACTCCGAGGACGGGCTGGTTGTCGATGATTGTGACGCCGTTGAGGACGACCGTGACGTGGCGGTCGGCGAGGATGATGTCCACGGTCTGCCACTCGTTCGCGGGTTTTTCGGCATTGGTCGAGGGGGCGAGCCGGCCATAGAGCGAACCCATGGTTTGGTGCGCGTTTTCCTGCCGGCTGTTGCTCATCTGGATTTCGTAGATGCCGCGAAGATAGACGCCGCTGTTGCTGTCGGGCGGGAGGCTGACCTCGAAGGCGAGGCGGAAGTCCTTGAAGGATTTGTCGGTGGTGCGGAGATTGGCGCCGCGTTTTTTCGTGCCGTCGGGGAAAACGACGGTGTTGGTGAGGACACCGTTTTTGAGGGTCCAGCCATTGTAGGCCTTGGGGTTCATGGATTCCCAGTTGGAGAGATCGTCGCGGATGAGTTTGACCGGGGCTCCGTATTTGAGCTTGGAGAGGTCGGGCGCGGGCGGGAGGTCGGGAATGCGGGTGGCGGTGAAGGCGGCGGGGCGTCCGACGGGCTTGCCGTTTTCGTCGAGCGTTTGGAGGTCAATGGCGAGGGTGCCGGAGGCGGTCTGCCGGGCGGTGAGCAGGTCGGTGCGGGCGAGCCTGGCGCCGTTTTTCCCCGTGTGCTTGTAGGCGCGGCGGAGTTCGACGGAGTCGTTTTTGAGGGCGACGGCGACAGACCGCGGGTGTCCGCTGCCCCAGAGGAGAAGGGCGGAGAGTTTTTCGTTTTCCGTTGAGAAGCCGAGCCAGCCGGCGCGGCCGTTGGGGAGCGTGAAGGCCCAGCGGGAGTTTTCCAGTGAAGCGGCCAGGGCGGGCGCTTTCAGCGTGGTTTCACCGGCGGCGCGGGCTGCGGGCGCGGAGAAGCCGGCGAGCGAAAACACGAGGGATGCTAGGAGGAGGGTCGTTTTTTTCATGATGGATTGGTTATTAAAAAGAAAAAGGAGGCCGCGCAAGCGTGACGCGCAAAAGAAGGGCGCCCATTCCAACACAAGCGTGGTTTGGACTCAGCGGAGGATTTCCACCGAGGAGACTTTTAGCATGAGGGTGAGCTGGGAGGGATTGGCCACGTTGGAGGGCTGCATTGTGAGCTGGTCGAGGCCAATGTAAGGGGAGCGTTTTTTCAGCTCCTCGTAAAACTTCACCACTGTGGCGTAGTCCGTGTTGCGAGCCGTTATCTGGGCGCTGTTCACCGAGAACTGGGCGGTTTTTTCCGTGCGCGCATCACTAATGGTTTTGTTGGTGATGCCGACGGCGGTGGCGATGGTGTCGAGCTCGGCTTGCAGGCGCACGGTGTCGTAGGTGCGCGAAGGGTCGAGCTGGCGAATGGCGGCGTTGGCGCGGGCCTGGATCGATTCGCGCGCGTCGAGTGTCATTTGCTGCACTTTGAGCGTGAGGCTCGTGCTTTTGAAATCGCGGACGAAGGTCGTGGTGCGTCCGATGGCAGCGGTCAGCCACCAGAGCGCGGCGACGAGGACGAGTCCGACGAGGAGGACTTTTTCGCGTGTTTGGCGGCTCAGGAAAAAGGCTTTCATTGGTTGGGTTCCTCCTCCGCGGTTTCATTGGCGGGTTGCGGCGCGGGTTGGGGGATGTTGATTTTTTGGCCAACGTGGAGTCGGCGCGGGTCGGCGAGGCCGGGGTTGGCGGCAATGATGTCGCGCGGGGAAACGCCGGCTTGCCTGGCGATGCGCGCGATGGTGTCGCCTGTGACAATGGTGTGCTCGGTGGTTAGCGGCGCGGATTGTCCGTTGGCGGACGGGGCGGCGTCGGGGGGAGGCGTTTCGGATTGGCCGGGAGTAAGCTGTTGCTGGATTTGGTCGTGGATGCTGGGTGCAGCGGGTTGCGGAGCGCCGGACTGGGGCGCGGCATTCTCGGCGGCGTTTTCGCTGGCGGCGTCAGTTTTTGGGGTTGCGATGTTCTTTGGTTGCGGCGGGGGAATGTCCTCGGCGGCGATCACGGTGCCGGGCTTGAAGGTGATGAGCATCGTGAAGGTAGTGGAGCCGTCGCGAGTGGCGGGGTTGTTGATGTCGAGTTTTTCGATGGCGGGCAGGGAAACGAGGGATGTGCGGAAAGAGTTGAAGTCGGCGGCGCGGTTGGTGCGGGCCTGAATTTCAATGCTGTTGAGGCTGCGTGTGATGACGCGGGTGAAAACGATCGTGTCGGGGAGCGCGGGGCGGAGCAGGTCGATCATCTCAAAGGGAAGCAGGCGCTTGTTGGAGAGATCCTCGATGCGAGTGGCGAGGGTGTTGGCGCGGTCGATTTCGGCGACGTAGGGAGCTTGCTCCTTTACTTGGTAGATTCGTTTTTCCTGCAAAAATTTTCCGCCTTTGAGCGCGATGTCGATGAGGGCGCAAAGGGCGAGGAGGCTGAGGCAGCCCAGAAAGGCGCGCCAGAGAAGGAGGTCGCGGCGGCGGGAGGCGCGGCGGGCGACGAGCTCGGCCTTGTCGCGAACGTCGAGCATGTCGAGTTGCGCGGTGGTGAAGGTGGTGGAGCTTGGCGTGGTGCGGGTGTTTTTGGCGGACGGGGTGGCGAAGACGAGGGCGTTGTCGGCGCGGGCGGGCGCCGGGACGGTGTCGAGCGCGGGGTATTCGTATTCGTGGAGATGGATTGTGCCGGGCGTGGCGCGCAGAAGCTCGTTGCGGAGGGCGGCGCGCGCGGCGTCCCTGTCCGATTCGGAGAGGGGCGGCTTGTCGTCGTCGGGCTCGGGGAGTGCGCGGGAAATGACGAGGGCGGGCACGCCGCTGCTGTCGGCCCAGTGGATTGCGGTAAGGCTGTCGGGAGTGGAGAGGAGCGCGGTGGTGCCGGAGCCGGCGGCGGGGTTCAGAAGAGTGGCGAAGGCGGGGAGCACGGCATCGGCGGCGGGCCAGGTTTCGACACTGGCCTGGCTGAAGCGCTTGCGGTAGGCGGCGTAGATGAGGGCGTGCCGGGCGCCGGGGCGCCAATGGTAGCCGTAATACATCTGCGCGATGGGAAAGGGCGCGAGGGTTTCGAGGGCGAGTTCGACCTGGGTGGAAAGCTCCTCCGGCGTTTGGTCCTCGGACACGGGAATGGCGCGCACAAAAAACTGCGTGTCGGGCAGGAGCACGACATTGGGCGGGGGAGCTTTTAGAAACTTGAGGGCCATGTAAGGGTGCGGAATGTGGATTTTGGAATGCGGAATGGCGCAATCCTCAGCGCGCGATGTTAGTTGTGAAAGTGTTTTGCCGTGTTGGCTAATAGAAAATTCATTCGGTTTCGGTTTCGCCGATGACGGGCGCGGGCGGGGGGACGAGGTCGTTTTCGCGGATTTCGAGAAAGGTGTATGGGTAGTTCAGATTTTTTTGCGTGGTGCCGGCGGAGGCGTTGGCCCGGGTGGTGTTGGCGTTGTTAGACGTGCGCGAGGTGCCTTGGTTGCCGGGCGTGGTGTTATTGTTTGAGTTTGTGCCGCTGGTGGAGGTGGAGGCGGTGTTTTGCCGCGCCCACGCGGCGGGGAGTTTGGCGCCGCCCGTGCCGGGCATGGCGACGAGGGCGTTGAGGCGGTAGTTGGCCGGGCCTTGGCGGATGGTGATGATGACGCGAAGCGCGCTAATCGTGACGCCGAGCTGGCTGGCGGGAGTGCCGGCGCCGAGGAGGGTGTCGACTTCGTCCTTGCTGGCAAAATAACCACCGGCGCCGGCGAGGGTGCGGCCATCCTCGCCCTGGAGGAAGTTGGAGAGTTTTTCGTCGAGCGAGGTGTCGAGGTTGCCAAGCGCGCCGAGGATGTCGGGCGGGGCGGCGTTGATGTTGGGAGTTTGGAAATCGTAGAGGGAAAAGGTTTGGACGAAGCGGTGCCAGAGTTCGTTGGGGCGGCCGGTTTCGTCGTAAAAAATATCGCGCGCGAATTCGATGGAGGCGAGTTCGTCGAACGAGCGGAGCGTGCGCGCGGGCGGCGTGAACGGAAGGTCGCCGGTGTCGTAGTCCTCGGGCAGGGGCGCGCCCGCCGTGGCGGGGATGTAATCGGCGCGCATCCAGCCGAGGAGCGCGTCGGTGAGCTTGGCCGCGGTGGTTTCATCGAGCCCCCAGTAGGTGAAGAGCGAGGTGAGCGTGGTGGCGTTGACGTTGGGCAGGGAAAGTTTGCCGCTCTCATCCTCGAATGCGACCTCGACGGTATAGTCGGGGTTGATGGGTTCGTAGCCGGCAAAGCCGAGCGGATCGGCCCAGCCCTCGGCGGGGCTGTGGAGCGAGCCGAGCGCGGCGCGAAAATCCTCAAGGACGGCGAGCGTGGTCTCCATCGCGGAATACGCCTCGACACGCATGTTCGCCGCGTCGTTTGCGCGAACCTCGACGGCAAGGTCGTTGAACGCCTTCTCCATGAAGAGGGCGAGCGCGATCGAGGCGAAGGCCATCATCACAAGAACAACAATGATGATCGAAGCGCGGCGGGAGCGGAGTTTGCGCGGGTGAAATTTCATGGCGTGCTTCGATAAATTCCAAATTCCGAAATCCCAAAATCCAAAAGACGAGCCCGCGCCTCGTCCGGCGGCCTGGAGACCGCCGCTCCGTTCGCAAGCGACACATCGACTGTGGACGACGCTTGAGAGCCGGAGGGTGTGCTTTGGAATTTGGCCATTGGGTTTGGGTTGTTCGTTGGAATTTGAATATTGGAATTTTTACAGCATCGGGAGTCCTTGCGGAGGCGTGCCGGGGATGTCGATTACGGTTTCGAGGGTGCGACCCGAGTAGGTGAAGGTGAGGCGAATGCGCTGCGGGAGGACGCCCTGATTGGAGTTGTCCTTGCGAAGCACGGTTTCGTTTTTCCACGTCTTGAGATCAATGTCGTAATAGTCGTAGGTCATGCCGGTGACGAGCGGCGTGATGACGGTTTCGCGTGGCGCGTCGATGTCGAAGTTGGTTTCGAGACGCGAATGCCAGAGGAGGATAAGCCCCTCGCCCTCGCGGCAGGCGAGCGAGCACACAACGCCGGGAAGCGCGCGGTCGGGCCACACGCAGAGGCGGCTGCCGTTGGGAAGCTCGTAGGTGAGGTAGAGGTCGGAGTTGCCGGTCTGGTCGCGCACCTCCTGAATCGTCACGGGTGCGGCGGCGGTGCTTGAGGTGCTGGATTGCGCGCCCGCGGTGCCGCCGGTGGGAGGAAGCGCGGCGGAAGCGAGCTCGCTTTCGAGAAAACGGGTGACGTTGCGCGAGTGCAGGTCGAACAGGCGCACATCGGAGTTGCGCCCCCAGAGTTCGCCCATCGAAAAGATAAGCGTGGTGGAGGCGACAATCACCATCGACACAATCGCCACCGCGATGAGGACTTCGATCAGTGTGAACCCGCGTCTGCGACGAGGGAAATTCCAAATTCCAGATTCCAAATTCCAAGGCGTATGCGCGCGCGATTCGCAGGGGCGCGCCTTGCGCGCGCCACTACGGGGATTGTTTGTCGGCATGTTCATCGTCTGGGCGCGCCTCCTCCGCTGGTGTTTCCGCCGGCGCGGCTTCCTTGTTTGTTGCCACCGCCGCCACTGCCGGACTTGGAGCCGCCGCCACTGCCGCCACTTGAGGAGCTGGAGGAGCCGAATCCGGAAAGGGGCGAGGGCTGCTGGTCTTGGACAATGCGGTCGCGCGCCTCGGCTCGGAGCGTGGCGGCGTCGGGCGAAAACCCGGAGGTCGTCGACCAGGTGGGCCGGAGCAAACGAAACACCTCGGTGATGGTCTCCTCTTTTTCGTCGGGTGTGTTTCCGGCGCCCAGCTCGCATGTGAAGGTGACGTGGAAAAGGTTCGCGGTGTTCGTGGCCTCGATGACGGCGGACCATTTCACCTGGCGTCCGGTCGCGCCCTCGAACGAGTCGCCTTTTTGCGCGGTTTCAAAATCGGCCTCGGCGAGGAGCATGTTGCGCGCGAAACGGAGGTCTAGGTTGCGCTTGGGATTCGCGGCGGCGGCTTCGTAGGCGTAGAGCACGTTCATGTAGGCGCCGACAAGCATGACGCCCATCATCGCGCAAATCGCGAGCGCGACGAGCACCTCGACAATCGTGAACGCGCGGCGGCGGTGGCGCGGCATGCGGCGGTTCATTGGCCGTCCTCCTTTTGCTCGAGCATTTGCGCGCATGTCCATGGGTCGATGGCGAGCGTGTGCGCGGTGGTGCCGATGCGGAATTGCGCGCGAAAGGGCGTGCAGGTGCCGTCGCCGTAAAATGTCACATGCGCGATGGTCTGCGTTTCGATGAGTTCGCCGCCAACGAGGATCGAGCTGGCGCCTTTTTGCGTGGTGAGAAAATCACACGTCACCTCGCCCATGTCCTCGAACGGAAAAAACTCAGCGCCGCCGTCATCCCATGTGACGGAAAGCCCGGCGGGGGTGTCGGAGCCCTCGCCCGTGACGGCGGGGACGTAGGCGAGGCGGACTTCCCTGCCGCTCATGAGCGCCTGCTTGCGCGCGGCGGTGACGGCGACCCAAAACACCTCGTCGGGCGTCGCGGGTTTGTCGTTGGTGAGATGCGAGCCGCCGACGATGAGCACGGCCGTCATCATTCCGATGAGCGCGAGCGCGAGCAGGATTTCCAAAAGCGTAAACGCCTCATGCCGCCCGCGCCTTCGGCGCGGAGAATTCCAGATTCCAACTCCCAATTTCCAAGGTGAGCGGGCGCGGAGTGGACGGTTGTGCGTGGACGACCTCACCAAGATTGAGCGTGTGCGAGGCGCGGTTGCGAGAGGGGGGGCGTTACTGGCCCGTGGAAGCGGAGCCTGTGGCCCAGTTGCCAATGTCGTCGGCGGTGCCGCTTTGTTTGTCGGGGCCGTTTGACCAGACGTCGTAGCCGGTTTTGTTGCGAGTGCCGGGATAATTGTATTGGTAGGCGACGCCCCAGGGGTCGAGAAGGGTGGATTTGTCGCCGTCGAGATAAGGACCGCGCCAGCGCTCGGCCTTGTCGGCGGGAGCGGTGATGAGCGCCTGAAGTCCCTCGGCGGTTGAGGGGAAATCGCCCATGTGCATGCGGTAGGATTGGAGGGGAACCTTGAGGCTGCTGGAAACAAACATCTTGGCCACGTCCTCCTTGGCTCCGCCAAAGATGTTGTCGAAATTGGCGACCGCGAGGCCGATGATCATGCCGGCGATGGCGAGCACAACGAGAATTTCGAGAAGCGTGAACGCGCGCGCAGTCGTGCGGAACAGGCGGCGGGCGGTGTGGCGGATGAGGGGCTTTTGCATGATGTGTGTGTTTTGGTGAGCGTGTTTGGTTGGGAATGAAGACGAACGCCCGGCGGGAGGCGTTTCAAAAAATGAGGCGTGCATGTTGTTATGTTGGCGAACGCTTGTCGAGAGCGGGCGCGCGACGGCTCAACGTCCGCCATTGCGCATCTGGAGACTGCCCGGGTGCAAACAGGCAGATAAAATCGCGCCGGCAACAGGCGAAAGTGACTGAAAACAGCCCTCCCCCAGCCTTGCGCCCCGCCCCTTCATTGCGCGAATTGGCGATAAGCAAAATTGCCGGACCTTGCCGGTTCACATCAAACCCTTGGCATAACCATCACAATCCCGTGGCAGCATGCAAAGCAATGTCCCTGCGTTCTACTTTTTCAGCAGCACGTCGCACACGATCGGCAGGTGGTCGGAGGGGTGGCGGCCTTTGTCGTAGGTGCTGGTAAGCACGGTGTAACTCAGCACTTTTGTCCGGTCGTTGATGAATACAAAGTCTATCCGCCCCCTGGGTTCGCCGCGAAAATTTCCGGCGCCCATGTTGGTGTCCTTCGGGCCGAGCGGCGGGGTGGCCGTCGCATGATAGGCGTCTTTCAAATATTCCGTGATCGCCTTGTATTGAGGAGTCGTGTCGGGCGAGTTGAAGTCGCCCGTGCAGATGACGGGGAGGCTGTCCTTGGTGATTTCCTTGACCATGCGAACCATCAACGGGCCCGAGTTCTGCCTCGCTGTGACGTAGCGCCAGTAGAAGTGGGCGGTGAAGAAATAGAATTCCTGCCCGGAGGCGTTGTCCTTCATTTTGGCCCAGGTGCAGATGCGCGTGTCGGTGGCGTCCCAGCCGATGCTTTTTTCATTGGGCGTCTCGCTAAACCAAAACACGCCCTTGTCCAGCACCTTGTATTTATCACTTCTATACACAATGGCGGCCGTGTGTATATTGCCCTGTTTTCCACCGTAGGGATGGGCCACGTAATCGTATTCGGGCAGCAGTTTTTTCAAGTCGGCCATTTGTCTTTCGTCGCCCTCCTGCGTGCCGCCGACGTCGATTTGGCTTTGCTTAATCAGGTCGGCGACGGCGGCCTTGCGCGCATCCCAGCTATTGCCCGACTCCCCGTCCTTTGCGGAGTCGTATCGTATATTGTAGCTCGACACGCGCAGCCTGACACCGCTGTCACATTTCGCGGAGGATGCTGCGGCGGGAAGATTATTGACGGCGAAAATGCATGACGCAGCGAGGGCGAACAGTGCGATTGTATTGTTTTTCATGATTAATATTTTGTGATTTTTTATGCCGTGCATTTCTGGCAACCATCGATTACTATTTCTTAAAATTTAAGACATTACAACAAGTGTTTTTCAAATGAAATTTTGCAGATTGTAAAATCTAATAACCATCATGTTCGCTCGTGACAATGATGTGTTTCATATACGCTCGGAGCTTTTTGCGCAAGGAAGCGCTCACACGCCGTTCGGATAACGTAAGTCGTATATCAAACCATATTCCATCAGTGACACGGCTTGCGCGCATGTTTATTTCGTATTTTTTCCCAATACTTGTTTTCACATCATAAAACATCACATCCCAGTCTCTTATTTTTTCGCAACTGAATTCTCCGATGACAGGCGTTTTGTTTTTCGCCAAGGCTGCCTTGATCTCATCCCACAGCGATTCGGATGTCTTGTAATGATAATCGAATGAAGGACGAACCCATGCCGTTATTCTAATTTTCTCTTTGTCGTCTTTAAACACGAAAAGACCAGGCACATCCTCAGTATCATATTGCAGCAGATGTATGTCTTTTGAAACGATGGACAGTCGTCCAGAACCTTTCTTAGTCGGTATTATAGAGATGCTTTCGCTAGTGTGCTCCAATTGGAATGCCCGGGGCGTGCTGGCAGTTACCCGTATCGCCTTAGTGTAAGCGGCTAGTTTTTTACGCAAGGCTATGGTTCCTTCTGGAGTTGATGCTGTGTCGGACAAACGCAACCTCAACCAAGTTCCGTCCCTCAATAAATTCGCCCTCAATGTTGTCATTTCAAGAGCCCTGCCATTTATGCTCATTTGCGTCTCGGTCTCGTAAAGAACCACATCCCATTCATTGATTTTTAAATATTCAACATTTTGGGCTTTTTTCGATATTTGGCTGCGCCACATGTTCTCAATATTTTTATGCTTGAATTTTTGTGAAGACTCAAACCATCCGGAGATGATCAATCCCGCGTCTTTGTCCATACCAGTAAAATATCCACTATTTCTGCGCATGGCATCTCTTGGAGCATTGTTAATCTCATATTTTTTCGTGGGCAACAACAGCGATAAAGAACTAATGTATGGATTTTCTATCAACGTCCCAGCGGGATCATTTATTGCCTCAACTGCAATCTGCCTAGTTGATTCCGACAGATTTTGATCTGGTCGAACATTTTTAGCATGAATGGCAATACAGCCGAAACCGAGTGTAAATACATATACTAAGAATATCTTTTTCATGGGGAAATCCTATATATTTTGACTATATGAAATATTAATAAAATGAAGAAAGCACTCTGTCTCTTTTGGAGAAAGTAAAATACCCTCATCACCTTAGCCTGAGTATTTTTTCGAAGCGCGCGTGCAGGTCGTTTAATTCGGCGGGTGTTTTGTTGCTTCCCTGTTCGGTGGCGATCCATCCGTTTTTATACGAACCGCGCAGGGCGCGCATCACTTCGGGCCAGTTGACGTCGCCCTCGCCAAGGGGAACCTTGAAGCCTTTCCGGGCGCCCTGCTCGCCGGCGATTTTTTTACTGAACTCCTTGAAGTGAACGCGGGCGATGCGCTCGCCGAGGATTTTTATCCATTGCTCCGGCCATCCGTAGTCCAGGATGTTGCCGACATCGAAATAGAACTTCACGAGGGGGCTGTCGAACTGGTCAACATAACGACGCGCCTCCAGCGGGCTGAGGAGAAATTTATTCCAGACGTTTTCGATGCAGATTTGGACTTTCAGTTTTTCGGCGACGGGGAGCAGCCGCTTGATGCCCTCGACGGAGCGCGTCCAGCAATCGTCGTAGGAAACCTCGGCGTTGACGACTCCGGGCACCAGCAGCACGGCGTCGGTGCCGTAGGCGGCGGCGTCCTCGAGCGCGGTGATCATGCCCTCGATTCCCTCGCGGCGCACGGCGGTGTCGGGATGCGAGAGCGGTTTTTTCCAATGCGTGTGACAGCAGACGCTGCTGATTGCCAGGCCGGTCGCCTTGGCGGCGTCGATTACCTCGCGGCGATCCATGTGGCTGTTGGGCTCGATGCCCTCGTATCCGGCGGCCTTGATCGCTGTGCATTTTTCCAGAACGGAGCCGTTCATTTTGACGGTGCCCCACATGATGGATTTTTTGAACTTACCCGCGGGGCGCGGGGACGACGGGGCGGGCGCGGCCTGGGCAAAAATCCCTCCGCCGCCCAATGGGAGCGAGGCGGCGGACAGGACGGCGGCGGATTTTAGGAAGGTGCGGCGGTTCAGGTTCATGGCTGGAACGGTGTGGCGGATGGCTGGCGGTTGTTGGTGATGGTTTTCCGAAGTGGCAGGGATATTGGGAGGCGGGATTATCCCGGGAGCGCGGGCATCTTGCCCGCAGGTTTGGAGGTTTGTGCGGGCGGGACGCCCGCGCTCCCAGGAGGTCACACGAGCGGCGTGACGCCGGGGATGGCGATTTCGCTTTTCGGCGGAGCCATGTCGAGGCGGCAGGTTTCGGGCGTGAGGTTTTCCTTGGAGGCGTTGAGCAACCACGCGTAGTTGATTTCGCGTCCGGTGTAGGCGGAGTTGCGCCCGAGGATCGCGGTCAGGGTGCTTTCGGCGACGCGCCTGGCGTCGTTGAGCGGGGCGCCGTTGCGAATGCCTTTGATCAGCGCGACGTGCTCGGCGACGAGGCCGTTGGGCGTGTCGTCGGTGAACTTCCACGCTTTCGGGCCGGTAATGGCGGCGGGGAGCCGGGCGGTGCCCTTGGTGCCGACGAGCCGCTCGGTGTTGGAGCGGGTGGACGCGCCGGGCGCCTGGCGGCACATGCTTTGCACGCGCACGCCGTTTGCGTATTCATACTCGACGGCGAAGTGGTCAAAAATGTTGCCATACTTCGGGTCGGTGCGGCTCTGGCGTCCGCCCATGCCGAGGGCCTTGATGGGCGGGCCGCCGAAGGCCCAGTTCATGACGTCGAGGTTGTGGATGTGCTGCTCGACGATGTGGTCGCCGCTCAACCAGGTGTAATAAAGCCAGTTGCGAATTTGGTATTCCATATCCGTCCAGCCGGGTTTGCGCGCGTGATGCCAGAGCCCGTTTGTCAGATAATAAAACTGCCCGCCGACAAGCTCGCCGATATCGCCGTCGTGAACGCGACGCATGGTCTCGATGTAGTGGTCGCTGTAGCGGAATTGCGTGCCGGCGACGATCGCGAGGCGCTTCTGTTTCGCCAACTCGCCGACGGAGATGACGCGACGCACGCCGGCGACATCCACGGCGACGGGTTTTTCGGCGAAGACGTGCACGCCGGCGTTGATGGCGGCCTCCATGTGTTCCGGGCGGAATTGCGGCGGCGTGGCGAGGATGACGAGATCGACGCCGGAGTTGATGACTTTTTTGTAGGCGTCGAGGCCGACGAACTGGCGCTCGGGCGGAATGGCGAGGCGCTCGGGCGCGACGGGCGGGCGCGGGCGGCGGCTTTTCGGGGTGCCGTTGACCAGGTTGTCGCGGGCGCTTTCGAGGCGGTCGGCGAAGGCATCGCCGATGGCCCAGACGATCACGGAAGGGTCGGCGTCGAGGCAGTTGCGCATGGCGCTGACACCGCGCCCGCCGGAGCCGATGAGTCCGACTTTGAGGCGGTCCGAGCCGGACGCAAACGCGGCGGCGGGAAGTTTTGAAAGGAGCGGGGCGGCGGAGAGCGCGGCGGCGGTGCCGAGGAATTGGCGACGGGTGAATGAGGACATGGGTTTTATTTGGGCTTGGGATTTAGTGTTTGTTTAGTGGTGAGAATATTGCATTGAAGATTGGAAGGCGGACATGGACGGCAACGCGGCTAGCTTTTCGCGCCTTTGTTTCTTTTGTTTTTGGTTTTTGGTTTTTTGGCGTTGGCGTTTCCGGGCTTGATTTTGTCCCAGGGCCAGGGTTTGGCCTTGGCTTCAATGGCCCAGTTTTCCCATGCGGCGGCGAGGCGGTTGGCGATGTCCTTGTGCTGCGCGGCGAGGTTGTTGAGCTCGGCACGGTCGGCTGCAATGTTGTAGAGTTCCCAAGGGCCGTCGGAGCCCTTGGCGACGAGCTTCCAGTCTCCATCGCGCACGGCGCGGTTGCCCTCGTGCTCCCAGAATATTGGCGCGGGGCGTTGCAAGGTTTGCGCGCCGGTGAAAAGCGGACGCAGGCTGACACCGGCAAGCGGTGTGAGCGCGGTGTCGCCCCGTTTGGCGGGATATTTTGCGCCGGCCAAATCAACGCAGGTGGCGGCCACGTCGATGATGTGCGCGGGCGGGCGCACAAATGTGCCGTTGAGCGCGGCGGGGATGCCGGCGGGCCAGTGGACGATGAGCGGCGTGCTGATGCCGCCCTCGTGCACCCAGTGTTTGTATTCGCGGAAGGGGGTGTTGGAGACGTTGGCCCAGTCGTGTCCGTAGCCGATGTAGGTGTCCTCGGGGCCGGGCATCGTGCCGACGCCGGTGCGGATGGGGCGTCCGTCGCGCGCTTGCATGTGAGGAGGGCGGGCCTTGGGCTGGGGCTCGTCGGGGCCGAGGGGACGGAATGTCTCGCCGGGCGCGGGCACGTTGGCGGCGGGCTCGGGCTGGCGGCCTTGCGGCTCGGCGCAACCGCCGTTATCGTGCATGAACATGATGATGGTGTTGTCGAGCTGGCCGGATGCGTCGAGTTGGGCGACAATGCGCGCGATGCCCTGGTCCATGCGGTCAATCATGGCAGCGTAAACTTCCATGCAGCGGGCTTCCCACGCCTTGTCCTTCACGTTGTCCCAGCCGGCATTGTCGGACGGGGTGAGTTTCGTGCCGGGCGGGAGGACTCCGAGTTCGATTGCGCGTTTGTGGCGCGCAACGCGGACGGGGTCGTAGCCTTTGTCATAAACGCCCTTGTATTTTGCGATGTCCTCGGGCAGCGCGTGCATGGGCCAGTGCGCGGCGGTGAAGGCGACATACATGAAGAAGGGTTTGGACGCGGAGCCGTCTGCGGCGGCGTTGTCGCGCTGGTGCTGCTTGATATAGAGCACGGCGTTGTCGGCGATGGCGTCGGTGTAATAATATTTTCCCGATGGCGGTTTGTAGCCGGGGTCGTTGAGGGGGGTGATGAGGGTGTTGTCACGGCAGAGCGTGGCGGGGTCATAAAAACTGCCGTAGCCGAGAATGGTGCCGTAGAACTTGTCGAAGCCGCGCCGCAAGGGCCAGTTTGCCGGTTCGCCTGATTCGAGCGAGACGTGCCATTTGCCGACGGCGTAGGTGGAATAACCTCCGGGGCGAAGCATTTCGGCAATGGTCACGCAGTTGTCGCGCAGCGAGCCGGTGTAGCCGGGGTGTTTTTGGTTGCGGTTCATGCCGCCCATGCCGGCTTGGTGCGCGTAGAGGCCGGTGAGCAACGAGGCGCGCGTGGGGCAGCAGCGGGCGTTGTTGTAGAACTGCGTGAAGCGCAGGCCGCGCTGCGCGAGCTTGTCGATTGCGGGCGTGCGAATTTCCCCGCCGTAGCAGCCGATGTCGGTATAGCCCATGTCGTCGCTGAGGATGATTATAATGTTCGGCTGTTTCACGGATGCGGGCGTCTTGTCGGCGGCGGTGGCGGCAAGCGGGAGTGTGGCGGCGGCAAGGGCCGCGGCGGTGAGGGTGGCGGGTTTCATGGAAAGTGTGATTATGGGTTTATTTTATCGGGCCAAATGCCCCGGATGTCTTTGCTTTTTACTCTGCATAGGGAGGGTTATGGGTGGTTATTGAGGTTGTTTTTCTTGAGCCATGTCCGTCGAGAAACGACGTCGCCTGGCAAGGCAAAAGCCGGGATGGATGCCCGGGCAGTGGACGCCCCTTGTTATTTGAAATTCGCATTTATACTTTCCTGGAGGCGCATCATTGTTTTAGCCGGATAGACCACGCTGTTGAGCCAGAAAGTGGGCCACTTTCCGCGGACAAACATCGTTGTATAATTCCCGTCCTGCGCCTCTTGCATGAGAGTGAAGGAGTTCGCCATGGACTTTGCCTTTGCCAGATAAATCTCCCTGCCGGTGCATGCATACGCGGCCTTGTATGTTTCTATCATGATCGCCGCCGAACGCCCCACCGGCAGCCAGTAAACAGCCTGCTCCTGCACGCAAGGAGTGATCCAATTGGCCGAATTGGCCCCGTCGTTCGGCCCCTTGCCCTTCCGCGGCATCGGTTTTTCCCAGACCACAAACTGGTCCTCCGAAAAACGAATCAATTCCTCGGCAAGCGCCACGTCGGCTTTGCGCGTGCGGCTTGCCGGGCTGTTTTTGAGCAGATACATGGCCAAATCGCAGGCCTGCTCGCGACTCAGGTTTCCGTATTCTTTGCGCGGCTTGATATCTTCAAACTGTCCCACCCAGTCGAAGGTTTTGACCGGGACATCCATTATCCATTTTAGCGCCCTGGCTGTGGATTCTTCCAGCCCCTTCACGCCGTAATCGGTCCGCAGTCGGTCATAATAATTGATGATTTGCGTGGGAATCGCGATACGTTCCACAAAGGGTTTGTTTGTGTGGTGGTTTACATAAAGAACCCAACTCCCCCCGGGCAGCTGGCGCTTTTTATATGTTTCGGCAATGCGCACGGCTTCATCGAAATACTTCCGGTTTCCCGTGTAATCGTAAAGGTCGAGATAGGCGTTGCCTGTGTCGACGCCCATGATCGTCATGTGATTATACTCCTGCATCAATTCCTTGTTGCTGCCCTTGGCCTTGCCGGTGGTATATCCGTGATAAGTGGGCGTATGGTATTCCCAGGGCGTGCCCGGTTTGAAGCGAAGGCTCATCAAATAATCGGCCGTGATCACCGCGATTTTTTCGGAGCGCGCCTGATCCGGCGTGCCGCTGGCAAGTTTTGCGTGTGTAAGCGCGCCTATGATGAGGGCGCTGAAAATTTTGCTCGGATAACGGTAAAGCGAATACGCGGGGTCGGGCTTTCCGTTTTCCAACCAGTGTTCGACAAACGGTTTGTGCATCAAAATACTCAACGCAGTTTTTGCACTGACATCATATTCGAGCACGGGCGCGTGGTATTCGCCTGCAAATGTGGCCGCCCGGTAGTAACGCCCCGTGCCCGCCGTGCCCGCGTCTTTCCCGTCCGCGGAGACACCCGTCACGGTGATCGTAAAATAGCCGACGGGAACCTTTGCCCATATAGGCGAAAGTGGCTGCCAGGGATTTTTCGCAGTGAACGAAAGCGTGCCCCCGGAATTTTCGGAAACCACATCATAGCGATACTGCGCCGCGTCCCGCACCGGCTTGTAGTCAAAGGCAGGGGCATAGATGAAGCGTTTTGCATATTGATTCCAGAACGGTTTTTCTCCCGGCACGCCGGCTCTCACTGGCACAACCGATTCCTCAAGCGCAATGTCGGCAAAACTGCGCCCGCCCGCATCGGTTTTTAACGGCACGCCCTGCACGCGGACTGCCCCGGCTGTGAACAAGAACACCGCCAACAAGCACATGCTTGCTGGTAAAAAAAAGGGTTTCATTTTTAGCATTATATTTTCTCCCGCCATTATTTGCCGGCGGACTTGTTTTTTAATTTTGACTTGGCCGCGCCGCCTTGGGCGGGGGGAGCCTTGTCCCACGGCCAGGGTTTGGCCTTGGCCTCAACGGCCCAGTTTTCCCATGCGGCGGCGAGGCGGTTGGCGATGTCCTTGTGTTGCGCGGCGAGGTTGTTGAGCTCGGTGCGGTCGGTGGCCATGTTGTAGAGTTCCCAAGGGCCATTGCGATCCTTGGCGACGAGTTTCCAGTCGCCGTCGCGCACGGCGCGGTTGCCCTCGTGCTCCCAGAATAGCGGCGAGGGACGGCGGACTTGGGCGCCGGTGAAGAGCGGGCGCAGACTGATGCCGGCGAGCGGCGTGAGCGCGGTGTCGCCGCGTTTGGCGGGATATTTTGCGCCGGCCAGGTCAACGCAGGTGGAAGCGATGTCGATGATGTGCGCGGGCGTGCGGACAAGGGTGTTGTTGAGCGCGGCGGGAATGCCTGCGGGCCAGTGGACGATGAGCGGCGTGCTGATGCCGCCTTCGTGAACCCAGTGTTTGTATTCACGGAATGGGGTGTTGGAAACGTTGGCCCAGTCCTGTCCGTAGCCGATGTAGGTGTCGTCGGGGCCGGGCATGACCGCGGGGCCTGTGCGCATGGGGCGTCCGTCGCGGGTTTGCACGGGATAGTTTCTTGTCTGGAGGTCGTCGGGGCCGAGGGGCGCGTAGGTGGCGGTGGCGGCGTTGGGACGCTCGCGCATGAGGACGCGGCGCTCGGCGTGGCTGTAGGGGGGGCCGTTGTGCCAGCGGAAGGTGAGGTCTTCCCGCTGGGTGAAGATTTCGGCGCAGGCGCCGTTGTCCTGCATGAAAAAGATGACGGTGTTGTCGAGTTGGCCGGTGGTTTTGAGGTGGGCGACGATGCGGGCTATGTTTTGGTCCATGCGGTCAATCATGGCGGCGTAAACCTCCATGCACCGGATTTCCCATTCCTTGTCCTGAATGTCTTTCCACGCGGTGTTGTCGGGCGGGGAGAGCTTGGTGCCGGGCGGGAGTAGTCCGAGTTCGGCCAGGCGTTTGTGACGGGCCTGGCGGATGGCGTCGTAACCGGCATCGTAGGCGCCCTTGTATTTGGCAATGTCCTCGGGGAAGGCTTGCAGGGGCCAGTGCGCCGCGGTGAACGCGACATACATGAAGAAGGGTTTGGACGCGTCGGCGGAGGCGGAATTTTTGCGCGCGTGCTGCTCGAGGTAGCGGACGGCGTTGTCGCCAATGGCGTCGGTGAGATAAAATTGATTATTGGCGGGGCGGTAGCCCTCGGGGTCGTTGTAGGGGGTGATGATGGTGTTGTCGCGGGCGAGCGAGGAGGGGTCGTAATAGCTGGCGGAGCCGATTAGCATTCCATAGTAGTGGTCGAAGCCGCGCTGGAGGGGGAGGTTTTGCGTCTCTTTGGCGTTGCGGGAAACATGCCATTTGCCAACGGCGTAAGTGGCGTAGCCGGCGGGGCGGAGCATTTCGGCGATGGTCATGCAGTTTTCGCGAATGGAGCCGGTGTAGCCGGGGAGTTTGTGATTGCGGGTCATGGCGCCCATGCCGGCTTGGTGCGCGTAGAGTCCGGTGAGCAGCGCCGCGCGCGTGGGGCAGCAGCGGGCGCCGTTGTAAAATTGGGTGAACCGGAGGCCGCGGGCGGCAAGGGCGTCGAGCGCGGGGGTGCGAATTTCGCTGCCGTAACAACCAATGTCCGAGTAGCCCATGTCGTCCGAAAGGATGACGATAATGTTCGGTTGTTTTCCGGGCGCGGGCGCCTTGTCGGCGGCGGCAAGCGGAAGCGTGACGGCGGCGAAGGCCGCGGCGGTGAGGGTGGCGGGTTTCATAAGGGATGTAACTGCGGGGTTTCGCATGGGATTTTCGGGGAATGTTTTTTTAACCGCAGATGAACGCGGATGGGCGCAGATTAAATACAATAACAGTGTGGTTTGAATCTGTGTTTAGCTGCGGTTTTTTGGTAGGGCGAACCCTCCGGGTGAGCCGAGAATATTTCGGCTCACCGAGACGGTTCGCCCTACCTGATATTATCGAAGTGAAATCAGTCGTGCTGGCGGCGTTTTTTCAGGTAGTCGAGCAGGAGCTCGGAGCGGTCGGTCTGGATGATGCGCGTGCCGAGGTTGTCGATCAGGTAGCCGTAGGCGGCGTCGGGGCCTTGCGTGATCGCGCACTCGTCCTCGTGGCCGCCGGCCATATTTTCCCAAAGCGTGTTATACCAGATGAGCGCGTTGCCCTTCAGTTCGCGCGCGAGTTTTTTGGGGAGCGGGTTGGTGTCGTGCTTGTAGAGCAGCTCGTAGGCGACGGGGTTGATGCCGGCGCGGA
Organism: Ereboglobus sp. PH5-5; assembly: GCF_029504805.1. Lineage (NCBI taxonomy): Bacteria > Pseudomonadati > Verrucomicrobiota > Opitutia > Opitutales > Opitutaceae > Ereboglobus > Ereboglobus sp. PH5-5. Next base: position 135,202 of record NZ_JAQFIT010000002.1, read on the forward strand.
AATCGCGGATGATTTGCTCGGCGTTCGGTTTGTCGAGGTTGACGATGGGCATGTAGATGACCTCGTCGAGATACGCGCCGTAGAGTCGCTTGACCTCGTCGTTGGGCTTGCCGCCTTTCATGATGATTTGTCGGGTGGTGCCGGTTTTTTTGAGGAGCGCGAAGACTTCGTCGAAATAGCGGTCGGCCTTGTCGAGGTTGATGAGCACGCGGCCCTTGGTGGCGACGAGCAGTTCCTCAAGCGTGGGGACTTTGTGCTTGGTCCTGATTCCGCAGCCGTTTCTGAGGCGCAGGCTGCGAATGTAGTCGATGGTGGCCTCGGAGACTTTGCCCTTGCCCGCTTTTCTGGTCTTCAGGTCGTAAGTGGTGCGTTCAAGCGTGCTGTCGTGCATGAGGATGAGCACGCCGTCCTTGGTGCGCTGCAAGTCAACCTCGACGACATCCACGCCCAGCGAGATCGAGCGCTCGATGCCTTGCATGGAGTTTTCGGGCGCGTAACGCCAGTCGCCGCGATGCGCGACGACGAGCACGTCGGGGATGTCGCGCGAGAAGAGTTTCGCGCGCAGTTGGTCAACGCGGTCGGCGGCGTTCAATGCGGCGCCGAGCATCAGGGCCAGCGCGAGGGTGAGGATGATATGCGGTGTTTTTTTCATGGGTTGTGTGTTTTTATTTCAGAGTTATCGGGAAAAAAGTCGGATGGAAGTCGGGGCGGGTTGGTCAGGGAATGTCCACATGCTCACCCCAGGCGGTGAGGATGACGGGGGCGGAGAGTTTTTGCACACGGCGCACACATTGCCAGTAGGATTCGCGGTGGTCAATGGTGTGGCCCATTTCGTTTTCGTGGCCGGTGAGCACAAGCGCGGGCGCGACGCCTTCCACGACGAGCGGGAGGCGCGCCATCCAGCATTGCGGGAGGAAAACATCCACGCGGATTTGCTCGCGGATTTTGAGAAGCTTGGGGAGGTCCGCGCCGCCGCCGGTCTGGTCGCCGGAGTGCAGGATGGTCTTTCCCTCGGGCGTGGTGATCGCGTAGAGGTTGTTGGGCACCTTGCCTTGGTGGCCGGGATAAACGCGCACGGCGAGCGGGGTCTTGAGAGAGCGGAGCGCGACGGTGAAATCGATCGGCTCGGTGGCGTCGGCGGCGCGCGGATGGGTGATGAGCGGCGAAACATCCGTCCAAAGTCCGGGCGGCGCGACGACGGGTTTGCCGGCCTCGATGAAAAGTTTGGCGACGCGGAGGTCGGCATGGTCGTTGTGCGGATGCGAAACAAAAAGCGCGTCGCAACGCTCGATGATCGGGCGCATGAGTTCCAGGTCGAGATAGGGTTCCTCCTCGATGCCGGTGATGACGCGCTTGCCGCCGCGCACGATGTCGATGGCGATCGTGACCGTGGGCGTTTGCAAAATAAAACCGTGATTATAAAAACGGATGATGCGCAGCCCGGAGGCGGGCTTGGGGCCGGCGAGGGTGGCGGCGACGCGCTTGGCGGTGTCCTCCATGAACTCTGTGAACGCCTCGCCCTTGTCGAGTCGGGTGTCGTGGAAGAGCGAGTCGAGCGCGTAGAAGGCGAGCAGGCGTTCGTCGGAAGGCGTGGCGGAGGGCGGGTGCGCGGCGAAAACCTTGCGGGCTTGGTTGAAGATGACCCGCGCCTGCTCCTGAAGCATGGCATCGGATTTTTTTATAAAGCTAAACGCCCTTTGCGTGTCGGCGGGCTGCTTTGCGGGAGTTTGCGCGACGACGGGAATGGGGGCGGCGAAAATAAAAGTCAGGGCGAGAGCGGCAAGGTGGTGTGGAATTTTGAAGTTCATTTTTTTGGAACACAGAGGAGACGGAGAGCCACGGAGGGCGCGGAGGACGGCTGGCTGTTTGGATGATTTTAAGGCGTGTTGGAGTTTTTGTTTTTTTAACCGCAGATGGACACAGATGAACGCAGATAAATACAGGAATAGGTGGTTTGAATCTGTGTTAATCTGCGTTCATCTGCGGCTTCTTGGGTTTGGATTAAAAAATTAAGATGAAAAATTAAGTTATTTTTGACCACGGATTACACGGATATACACGGATGGCGATCCGGGCGTCGCAAGCGACGCCCCTACAGGAATTATCCGTGTTAATCCGTGTAATCCGTGGTCATTTTGGATATTCGCTTTGATGTGGATGAGTGGTGTCTTTCAGGTCTCCGTGGTCTCTGTGTCGGATCTCCGTGGTCTCTGTGTTTAAATGTATTTTTCAGTTTTTATAAAACGCCGGGGATGCGCCAGAGGCCGCCTTGCTGGCCGCAATATAAAAGCAGGGTGTCGCCATAGAAATCGCAGTCCTCCGGCTCGTAGGGACAGCTCGCGTTGATGTCTATGCTCTTCTCGATCTTCTTTGTCTTCAGGTTGACGACGATGATTTCGCGGCTCTTGAAATCCGGCGCGCCCTCGGGCGCGTCATGGAGCCCGACGGGCAGGTAGAGATAATTTTTTCGGATGCACGCGCCTTGGGTGAGGTTGGGAAACGCGATGAAAAACTGATCGACGATATCGGTTTTCTGGAAGGTGATTTTCTTTTTCCCGAGGGGAGGTAGATTCCACTTGGTGACTTGAACGCCCTTTTTTCCATCCTGCGAGGAGCCGGCAAGCGAGTAGATGAATTTATTCTCGCGATCCACCACCCAGTCGAAACTGCGCTCCTCGGTGCCGCCGGTTTTTATTGTGAGGGTCTGGACGAGGCGCGGCCCCTTGGGCGAGATGCTTTCGACAAAACACTGGCGGTTGCCGTAGCACTCGGAGACGTAGATCACCGGAAAATACGCGCCCTTGGGCTGCTCGACGCCGAAGGAAACGCAGTTGACGTGATTGGAGCCGCCGTGGCTGGCGAGGTCGAACTCGGTGAGTTTTTTCTTGGTTATCAGATTATAAACACGGCAATGCCCCTCGTTGTTAAAGAGCAGGGCGACTTCCTCGTAAATCGCCATGCCCTGCGCGGCCTGCTTTTCGTATCTGCCGGGAAAATCATATTCAAGCGTGGCCTTCTGAACGATTTTCGGCTGCGCCGTGACGAGCGCGGGAAACATGGCGGCGAGCGCGAAGGCGCAAGCGAAAATCGGGAGGAATGGAGAGCGGGGATGCGGTGTTTTCGGGTTCATGATTTTTGACATATTGAAATTTGTTTTTAACCGCAGATGAACACAGATGGACGCAGATAAATACAGGAATAGGTGGTTTGAATCTGTGTTAATCTGCGTTCATCTGCGGTTTCTTGGGTTTGGATTAAAAAATTAAGATGAAAAATTAAGTTATTTTTGACCACGGATTACACGGATATACACGGATGGCGATCCGGGCGTCGCAAGCGACGCCCCTACAGGAATTATCCGTGTTAATCCGTGTAATCCGTGGTCATTTTTGGATGTTCGCTTTGATGTGGATGAGTGGTGTCTTTCAGGTCTCCGTGATCTCTGTGTCTAAATGTATTTTTCAGTTTTTATAAAACGCCGGGGATGCGCCAGAGGCCGCCGTCACCGTTGCAATATAAATACAGGACGTCGCCGTAAAAATCGAGGCCCTCCGGTTCGAGCGGGCAACTGTCGTTGATGTCTATAATCTTTTCTATTTTTTTGGTTTTCAGGTTGATGACAAGGATCTCGCGGTTCTTGCTCTCCTGCGAGCCTTCGCCGTCGGCGCGGAAGCCGAAGGCGTGGTAGAGGTAGTCGCCGCGAATGCAGGTATCCTGCACGCCGCTTTCCCCAATGGGGACGGCGAACTGGTCGAGCATGTCGGACTTTCGGAAAATGATTTTCTTTTTGCCGAGCGGCGGCAGCGGCCACTTGGTTATCATGACATGTTTTTTCGAGTCCTTCCGGAATGTGGCGATCGAATAGATGACCTTGTTCGCGGGGTCCGTCATCCAGTTGTTGCTGCGCTCCTCGATGCCGCCGGTCTTGATCTCCAGGGTTTGGATGATGCGCGGGCCCTTGGGTGAGATGCTTTCGACAAAACAGCGCCGGTTGCCCTCGCCAAAGCACTCGGAGACGTAGAGCGCCGGGAAAAACGCGCCCTTGGGCTGTTCGATTCCAAAGCTGGCGCTGTTGGCGTGAGTCGTCTCGGCGGCGCAGGCGAGGTCGAACTCGGTGAGTTTCTTTTTTGTTTTCAGATTGTATATCCGGCAGTGCCCGCCGTTGTTGAAGAGGAGGGCGATTTCACCGTAGATCGCCATGCCCTGCGCGGCCTGCCTTTCGTATCTGCCGGGGAAATTGTATTCGAGGACGGCGGTCTGGACCGTTTTGGTTTGCGCGGGGAGGGTGAGGGCGGGGGAAAAAATGACGCAAAACGCGAAAGCGAAGACGCACGCGGAAGTCCGGGAGACCCCGGGGGGGTGGCGTGTTATTTTGAAATTCATTTGGGGGGATACTAAGCTATTTTTTACCACAGATTACGCGGATGCGAACTTCGGCGTTTTGGATGGTTTGTTTTTTAATGTTTTTGAAACCTTCGAACGAGACACCTTGTGCCACATTTCCTTAATCGTTAGTGTTTGTTCAAAACGTCTTAATGATATTGGTTTGATTACACTGTGAGTCTCATATCCGGTAGAGGGCACCTTTAAAACAAAGCTGAGCTCTTTCCCATCCCATCTGACTTTTTTAATATTATATTGTTCACCGTCATAAGTATCTATTGCTCTTACAATAGGTTTATCTCCTTTCACTGTAATGCTCAGCATAAGGCGAGTATCATCATCTACTACAGTCCAATCACCTATTAATGTTTGTAATTTTTTATTCATAACTGAAAATTAAACTGAAAATTAAACGACTTTTATTTAGGTGACGGAAGGGCGTCGCAAGCGACGCCCCTACGGGATTATTTTTTGGCGCGGGGGGCCAGGTTGACGCTGCCGGCGAGGTCGCCTTCGTCGGTGGAAAGCTGCCATGCGAGGGCGAGCTCGGGGATGAACTCTTCGCGGATGAGGCCGCGGTTGGGGAGCTGGCGCACTTCCCACTCCAGGCGGTCGGAATAAACGCGGCACACGCGGTAGGCGTTGGGCCACTCGGCGAAGGCCGGGTTCTGGATGCAGGTGATGCCTTTGTGCGTGGCAACTTCGTTGTAGTGCATGTGGCCGTTCATCGCGGCGACCACGTTGGGCGCGGCATCAAGGACGGCCATCAGGTTCTTGTTCAAATGCGAGTTGCCGCGGTCGTAGCCGCTCACGGGCGAAACGCCGCCGTGCGAATAAAACGTATAGTGCGAAACGACAATGGTGGGCGTGGTGGTGTCCTTCGCGAGCGTGTCGCGCAGCCAGTCGAGCGCGCCGTCTCGGGGGGTGGTTTTGTCGTTTTTGTTGGTGCGGTGATCGTGGAGTTTGCCGGACGAATCGCGCCAGTGGGAACCGTCGAGCACGATGAAGCGCAGCGGCGGGCGGGCGAAGGCGTAATCGGTGTTTTTCGGGCCGTCGGGGAAAAGCATCGGGATGGTGGCGGCGATGTCCTTGCGGGAGTTGCGCGAGGTGTCGTGATTGCCGATGCAGCCGTAAACGGGGAGGCCTGCTCGCTTGATGACGCGGGCGAGGTCGGAGAATTGGTCGCGGCGGGCGTCGTCGGTCATGTCGCCCGCGATGATGGCGAAGGCGGCGTCCTCGCGTTTGAGCTGGCGGAGCACGGCCTCGAGTTGCGGGCCGGAGGGCGCGCCGGCCATGGTGTTGCGCCATTCGCGCCGGTTGTAGCTGAGGTGCGTGTCGGAGAGGAGTCCGAAGGCGTAGAGCGGTTTCTCGGCGGGCTTGGCGTCGGCGCGGAGTTCGAGTTTTGCGAAGTTGCCCGCGCTGCGGAAATGCGGGCTGGCGACGGTGATGTAGTTGCGGCCTTTCGCGAGGCGGAACGGCGTGAGCGCGATGGTGGCGGGCGGGCGGTCGCCGCGGAGTCCCTCGGGAACGCCGTGGATGGTGCGCGCGCCACGCGGGCGGCGGACGGCTTTCCACGCGTCGGCTTTCACGGCGGGGGCCGCGATGACGGTGTCGTTCGCGAGCACGGTAACGCGCAGTCCGGGTTGCAGGTCGGCGTCGGGTTCGAGTTGGAGCGAACCGGTGAGGCTGAGGTCGTCCTTGGCGTCGATGGCGAAGACGAGCAGACCATCGTCGGGGACGACGATGGAATTTTCGATTTTCGATTCTCGATTTTCGATTGGAGGCGCTACCGCGCCGGAGGTGGTGCCGGGGAGGGAAACTTCGATGCGCTTGATGTCGGGGGCGAGGGCGGCGTTGCGGGCGTCGAGCGCGAGGGTGCCGCCGGGGGCGAGGGTCGAGGCGCGTTTGCCCGCCGCGGAGTTGAGGGAGGTTTTGAGTTGGGGCCAGACTTGCGCGGGCGTTTTTTCAGGGTTGGGGCGCAGCGAGAGGTCGTCGATCCAGTAGGTGCCGTTGGCGCGGACGATGAAGCGGTAAGTGCGATCCTGTTTGCGCCAGTCGCCTGCAAACACCCGTCCGCTCAGGCGCGACCATTGGCCGGGTTTGATGGCGCCGGCGCCGTTGATCAGCGTGTAGCGTTCGCCGGTGCTGTCCTCGGCGGATATGTAGACCGAGATTTTCGTGGCTTTCTCGGTGTAAACCCAGACGGAGAAATCGTAGTTTTCGGAGAAGTCCAGCTTGCCGTCGAGTTCGAGCGAGTAGTATCCCCACGCGGCCTTCGGCGCGGAGGTGATGCGTAGCGAATTTTTGCCGGAGTGCGCGCGGTTGGAATCGATGGCGGTGGTGAGTTTGTTTTCGTCGATGTCCGACGGCGCGCCGCGCTCAAAGTCGGTGTGAACCGGCGCGACGGCGGAAAACGCAACGGGCGCGGCAAGAAGAAATGCGGCGGAGAGGATTGAGACGAGGAAACGGGAGCGGTGTTTTTGAATATTCATTTTTTGGGAATTGTTTTTAACCACGGAGGACACTGAGGACGCGGAGAGCGGGCGGCTGGTTGGCTGTGGAGTTTTGAGGTGTGTTGGAGTTTGTTTTTTAACCGCAGATGGACGCAGATTAACGCAGATAAATACAAAAATAAGATAGTTTTTATCTGTGTTAATCTGCGTTCATCTGCGGTTTCTTGATTCGTTTCAGAGATGATTTATTTGTTCGAAATCGCGCGGGCGGGGGTGCGCGTGGTTTTGCCTTTGTCGCTGATTTCGGCGACCCATTCGTAGGTGGCGTTGGCGTCCATGTTGTCCAATGTCGCGGTCGCGGTCGCGCCGGCGGAAATCTCGACGGTGGCGACTTTGGCGAAGGGTTCGATTTTCGCGCCGAAGTCGTAGTCGAGCGTGTAGGTCGCGTTGCCGTCGAGCCGTCCGCGGTTGGTGTGCGGGGAAAAGACGGCGGCATGGATTTTGTTGGTGCGCGGGGAGAGCGTGAGGATGCCGAGCATGCCGTCGCCGCCGTTTTTGTCGGACTGAAAATCCATGAGGATGGAGTGGACGGTGGAGCCGTTGAAGGTGTCGGTGCGACGACCCTCGCCGGTGATGTGTCCGCCGATGATGAGCATGAGGTTTTTGTTGCCCTTGAGCGCGGCGTAGGCGGCGGCGCCGTCCTTGGTGTGCGCGGACTGGATGCCGGGGGTGAGCGTGGAATGGGTGATGATGATGGCGCGGCGGTCGGCGTGCTTTTTCAAAATGCCGTCGGCCCACTGGAGGACTTCGGGGCGCTTCGCGGGCGCGTCGTATTCGAGGGAGACGACGACGAATTTCTCGGGGCCCGAGTCGAAGAATATATAGTAGTTGTTATTGTTCTTTCCGTAGTGGCCACCGTAGTAGCTTTTTTGCGAGAAATGTTTCACGCCGAAATATTCGTTGAAGAGCGTGGCGGGGCCTTCCCACGTGCCGTTTTCGTAACGCTGGTCGTGGTTGCCGACGGCGAGGATGTAGGGGATGCCATCGGGGCGTCCGGTGGCGGCGGGGTCGCCGAGCCGATACATGGCGTTGACGGCGTTGACCCATTCGTTGCGCTCGACGTCGCCGCGGTCGGTGATGTCGCCGAGGTGAAGCACGGCGGCGATGTTGAGGGGGCGGGCGTGGCGAATGACCCAGTCGGTTTGCGCAATGAACATTGCGGGCGTGCCGTTGTGGCGCTCGCGGACGTAATATTGGGTGTCGGGGAGCAGGACGAGATTGAAGTCGCGGGCCGCGGCGGGGCGGCGTCGGGCGAGGAAGGTGACGGTGAGCGGGCCGCCGTCGGGATCGTCGGCGCGCAGGGAGAGCGTGGCGGAGCCGGGCGCGGCGCGGGCGGCGGCAAGGTTTGCGGCGACGGGCGCGCGGTTGGCGGGATTGGCGTCGTAGGTGATGGTGAGTTGCGGGCGTTTTTGGGCGGTTTTTGAATACGAGGAGACGATGCCGAGCGCGTTGGAGGTCTTGCGGAAAACGTGATGCAGGAACCAGCCGTGGTTGGGCGCGCCGCCGGACCAGGCGCGCAGCGTCCGGGTGACGTCGAAGTCGCGGGCGACGTCTCTTTCGTTAAAAATGGCAAGGTCGTCGGGCTCGGCGGCCGCCTCGCGATCGTCGGCCTGGATGCCGTTGCGACCCCACGCGGGATAATTCCAGGCGGCGGAGGCGTCCCACGGAACCAGCATGCGGTTTAGGTTGAGACGATTGCGGCTGTCGGCGTTTTTGGAGTGTCCGGAGTGGAGACGGAGGGTGGCCTTGACGATGGGCGAACCGAGGGGAATCTGGCCGGGGGCGCTGCCGAAAAGATTGTCGAAACGAAGCAGGGCGACGCTGTTGTTTTTGAATTTATTGGTTTCGGGATCGCGCTCGTATTGAATCCAGAAGACGGCGGATTTCGGGTCGTGCGCATCGGGGATTTTTTTTGCGACGCGGACATCGACCGTGCCGGTGTAACCGCTCGAACCATTTTGAAAAGTGATGGTTTTGAAATCGGGGCCGGTGGTGTCAGCGGCGATCTCGGCGGATGCGAATGCGTGTGTATTCACGGCGAACGCGAGCAAGAGTGCGACAAGATGGCGGAGAAGAACGTGTTTTGGGGGAATCATCTTTTAAGACACAGAGAGCACAAATGTGAAGTTCGGATTTATTTGTTTTAGTAAAGACAAGAAGGCTGGGATTGATTATTTTCGTCGACTTAAATAAATTCCCCCTTATTCGTTAGAACTTTGTTTCGGGAAAGGAAAGGGCGGGCGATTGTCGTTCAAGTCAAACAGAAGATGACGCAGGGCATCTCCCGCATCCGTTGCTATATTTTTTTCAGCCGCCATAATAGCTTGAATGTGGTGCCTATATAAATAAGCGGTTTTTAAATATTTCTCCCAAAAAAAACTGTATATTTTGGGAAAATGCTCATCCATGAACGCCTTCATATTCCCGACGGTCTGGGTGTTTGTATTTTCGTTCATCTTATTCAACAAATCGAGCATATTTTCATAAATTGGAATTTGTGTTGTTTTATAATCATCGTGCATTTCTTTTAAAATCTTTAAAGCCTCGGATCCGCTTTCCTTCAAAGAATCCGTCAAAGTGGAAACATGAATCACATAATAAATTTGCAAATTATACATAATTAAAATATTATTTTGCTTCAATATAGTATAAATTATCATTTCAATCCTATATGCAATTTCCTCAACCGAACTTGTGGGAGTGAAGATGATCTCCTCCGTTTTTGTATTTTTATGTCTTCTCAGCGGGAAAAGGCCGGCAATCACTTTTCCTTCGGATGAGCTGTTCAGCACCGCTTGATATTCTTCATTAAACTTCATCAGTTCTTTTTTCAAACTGCCAATTTTTTGAAAACGTCTACTGGCAACGTCACTCGGTCGGTCGGCAACCCATGTTACTTTGTCCATTTCCTTTGAGGTAACAAGTCGAAGATACGGCTTTCCAATATTCACATTGGTATTCATTTCCTGCTCGACCTCTGCGACATTCATCTTTTTTAGACGATCCAGCAGATTATCTGCCTTCTGGATGATTCTTTTATTTCCGGTCTTTTCAGCAAAAGACCGAACCTCAGCTAGCCACTGCTCGGAATGCTTAACTACTCTGACAACATCACGAAGTGCTTCAACTTGTTCGACCAGAACATACCCCCCTATTCCTCTTTTTTTTCTTTCATGAAAATCATTCAAAAAATAATTTAATGATTTATGATCAATGGCTGTCGTGGAAGTTGCGGATGCACTGAAATCCTGTGCCCGGGCGAAAAAAACAAGTGCTGCGTAAACGCCCATAAAAACGGCACATTTGGTGTAATCAATTTTTTTCATATTGATATTTCATGAGCATGAGCTGTTATGGAATTTAAGATTATCCGTTAAAAATATTTTAACAATAAATATATTTTTATATCATCTACAGTGACGCGGATAAATACCAAGGTCAGTGGTTTGTATCTGCGCGCATCCGCGTCATCTATGAATCACTCTGTCTCAATCAGCGTTTTAACGCGCGAGTTTCCAGAGGTCCTCGCCGCCGGCGAGCGGGCGGAGGCGGTAGGTGTATTCGAGCGCCCAGCGGTTGAGGCGGTATTGCTCGTGCGGGAGGCGTCCCCATGAGTTGTCGCCGCCGAGGCCGCGCTGGTGCAGGTCGATGTTGAACGTAACCGTGTCGCGCTCGGGGAGCTGGTAGGGATAAAACTGCCCCTTCTTGTGCGTCGGGAAGAAGAGGTCGTCAGTGGTCTGGTGGAGCGCGTTGGCGCTGAGGAGCGGGCCGTTGCGGGTCTTCGCGGCGAGCAGGCCGCGGCCCTTGTCGTCGGTGAGGGCGATCCAGCGCACGCCGACATGGTTGCCGGTCTCCTGTGGTTTTATGTAGGGGAAAAACTGGTCGCGGACTTTGCTTTTGTAGAGACCGACGCGCGCGTCCTGGCGATCCCAATAGGTTTCTTGCGGGCCTTTGCCGAACCACGCGAGGTTGTCGAATCCGGCGCGGAGCGTGGTTTGCATTCCGAAGCGCGGCAACTCGGCGGCGGAGCGACGGTCGGGGTCGCCGTAGAGTTTGAGGGAAACAAAAATGTCACCGCTCGGGCAAACCGTCCATGTGAGGACTTGCGCGCGGTTGACCGCCTCCAGCTTGCCGGCGGCGGTGAGGGTGACCGCACCGGTTTCGGCGTTTTTCGCCACATCAAGGTTGGCGAGCTTCCAAGAGTCGGGAGCGGTGCGCCACGCGCCGGGGCCGTAGGCGGAGGGCCAGATGATGGTTGTCCTGGCGTCGGGCTGTCCGCTGGAACGCATCGGGTCGCCCTTGGCGGGGTTGCCGGGATCGGTCATTTTGTTGCCGCGGTCATTGTCAACGGGGGCGCGCCAGTAATGCGGCGCGAGCGGTTTTTCGAGGAGCTCGACGCCGCCGGTCTTGAGCGAAACGAGGAAACCGGTGGCGCGATCGAAGGCGGCGGAGAAGTTGGCGTTGGTGATGGTAATGCGTGAGTCGGTTTCGTCCAATGCCAAAGGGAAAAAGGTGTTGTAGTCAGGATTATTTTCCCAAGCGATGGGAGAAGGCTCGTAGTGCAGTCTGAATTGCTCCCATGCGACTTCGTGGCCGGCCTTGGCCCACGCAGTGTCGTGTTTCAAGGTAAAGCTGATTTCGAGGAAATACTCGACGCCAGAAATGACCCCGTTAAGACGCAATGGAATCGCGATGCGCTTGGCCTCGCGCGGGGCGACGGAGAGTTTTGAGAGTTTGCCTTGCTGGAGCGTTTTGCCATCGGCGACGAGACGCCAGCTTGCGTTGAGCCAGTCGGCGGTGTTTTGAAAATCGGCCCAATTTTTAATTTCAATTTCGGGTTTGGATGTGCCGAGGTTGATCGCGCGCATCTGGATTGGCTGGTAAACTTTTTTCACCTCGGCGAGTCCGGGATGCGGCGTGCGGTCGGCGTCGATGAGGCCGTTGGCGCAGAAATTGCCGTCGTGCGGGAAACGTCCGGGTTCGCCGAAGCTGCCGCCGTAGGCGTAGAAAGAGCCGAGCTTCGGATCGAGCGGGAGCGATTTCGGATTCTCGACGTATTCGACTTTGCGCGACGCGGGCACGGGCGTGCGCAGGCCCTGGTCAACCCAGTCCCAAATGAAACCGCCCTGGAGGTGGCGCGCGCCGTCGTAGATGGGACGCCAGTAGGCCCAGATGCCGCCGTTGCTGTTGCCCATGGCGTGGGAATATTCGCACATGATGAAGGGCTTGGCGCGCGGGAGATCGGAATAGTGGACAACCGACTCGGGCGTGGGATACATGGGGCAAATCACGTCGGTGAACTCGCCGCTGTTGTCGGCCTCGTATTGAACGGGGCGGGCATCGTGCGCCTTGAGCCAGTTGTAGCCATCGATGAACGCCTTGCCGTGCGCGGATTCGTTGCCGAGCGACCAGCCGACGACGCAGGCGTGGTTCTTGTCGCGCTCATACATGCGGCGGATGCGGTCGAGGTGCGCCTCGTGCCACTCGGGCAGGTTGGCGAGCGCGATGGCGCGGCCCGCGTAGGTCTCGCTCATCTGGCCGTGCGATTCGATGTTGGCCTCGTCGATCACGTAGAGACCGTATTCGTCGCAAAGCGCATACCACTCGGGCGTGTTCGGATAGTGGCAGGTGCGCACGGCGTTGAGATTGTTTTGTTTCATCAACAGGATATCCGCGATCATGCCCTCGCGCGTGACGGTGTAGCCGTGGTCGGCGTCCCATTCGTGCCGGTTCACGCCGCGGAAAAGGACGGGCATGCCGTTGACGAGGAACCGGCCGTCGCGCATTTCGGAGAAACGGAAACCGACGCGCCACGGTATGACTTCGAGCGCGCGGCCCGAGGCGTCCTTCACGGTGAGGAGCAAAGTGTGGAGCGCGGGCGACTCGGCGGACCAAAGCGCGGGCGAGGCGACGGGAATGGATTTTTCGAAACGCGCGGAGGCGGACGCTGCGAGGTTTGCCGCGGGGATCTCGAACGAGGCGAGTTGCTTGCCACCGGGCGCGAGCAGCACGGCGGAAACGGACGCGCCGCTGGCGGCGGTGGTGTAGTTTTTCAACTCGCCGGTGAGCGCGAGCGTGGCGTTGCGAAGCGTGGCGTCGAGCGTGGTGGTGATTTTGAAATCGCGCAGATGCACGCCGGGCGCGCTCCACAGCCAGACGTCGCGGAAGATGCCGCTCAGCCGCCAGAAATCCTGGTCCTCAAGATACGAGCCGTCGTTCCAGCGGAACACCTCGACGGCGAGAATGTTTTCGCCGCCATCGGTGCGCAGGTGCGGCGTGAGGCGGAAGGTCGCGGCGGTGCGGCTGTCCTTGTTGAAGCCGAGTTTTTTTCCATTGAGCCAGACGGTGAACAGCGAGCTGACTCCCTCGAACGTGATAAAAACCTCGCGTCCGTCGCGCCGCCATTCGGCGGGTGCGGTGAAAGTGCGGCGGTAGCTGGAAACGGGATTGTAGTCGCCGGGAATGTCGGGCGGCGTCACGTCGCGCCACGGGTAGGTGGTGTTGGTGTAGATGGGGATGCCGTAGCCCTCGATTTCAACGCACGAAGGCACGGGAATGGTTTTCCACGCGCGGTCGTCGAAATCGGCACGCCAAAAATCGAGCGGACGTTTTTCGGGATTCGAAACCCAGTGAAATTTCCACGAGCCATTGAGCGATTGATAAAACGGCGATTTTGCGCGGTCGAGCGAACGGGCGGAAGCGGTGTCCGCAAACACGGTCATCGACGCCGAGGCAGGTTCGAGTCCCTCGTGCTGCCGTGTCGGATCGGCCCAGACATCGGCTGCGCGAAGCGAGGGCGTCATGGCAAACGCCATTAGCATTATCGATTGGAGTAATATAGCGGACGGGTGTTTCATTGGAAAGTGATGTCGAATGTGCGCGGAGTGTGTTGATATGCGTATCGAAAATGGGAGCCGTCTGTGTGTGACGGCTCCCAAGTGATTAATACGAAGATTGTATTTTGATTAGAACGCGTGACGGTAGCCAAGGCTGATGGACCAAGGCTTCTGATAGCCTTCGCCAGTGGCGAACTCGTAGTCGAAGTAGAGCTGGCCGGCGGCGGTCGGACGCCAGATCAAGCCCACACCGGCCTCGCCACGAGCGCCGTCCACGTTGGGACGCCACGGGGTGCCGTCGTTCACGCGGATTTTGCCGCCGGAGCTATCCTCGTAGGCCGCGCCAATGCGTCCGGCGATTTCGATATGGCTGTTGGCGAGCTTCCAGGCGCGTCCGGCGCGCAGTGTGGCGCGCAGGCGGGCGATGGTCGCGTCGTCGCTGTCCACGGCGAGATTGTCACCCTTGGTGGTGTAATCGTCGCGCATGAGATACACGAGCGAAAGCTGCGTCGAAGGCTCGGCGAACCAACCCGCGCCGATCTTTTGGTCGAGCGCGATGCGCTTGCCGACTTCAAGAGAAAGGCCGATGGCGGTGTCGTCGTAGCTGCCCTTGGTGGGAGTGGACCCGTTTTGGGCGGTCGAGGTAAATTCGTTGTCGTAAAGCGCGCCGGTAAGGGTCGCGTTGGCGAACCAGCCTTCGGCGTTCATCCACGCGGCATAAGCGCCGAGGCTGAGCTGGTCGCTGTCGCCGTCGGCCGAGCCGTTGCGCGCGTCGAAGTCTTGCGAGGCGTGTCCGTATCCGAGGTAGACGCCGAGAGCCATGCGCCCGGACAGGGCGGCAATGGTCTTGTCGGCGCCGATCTCGAAGCCGTAAAGATCCATGTCAAACGGGCGCATGTTGGTGCTGGAGCTGAAGCTGGAGTTTTCGGCGCGGGCGCGCAGCCAGACCGAGTATTTGCCCGAGGGCTCCTCGCTGATGGAGCGCAATTCGCCGATGCGACGGTAGAGGTTGTCCTGCGAGGCGAACCACATGACGCTTTGCGCGCCGTGGACGCTGCTGATCGCGCTGAACGCATCGGACTGGCCGTTGGTGGCGAGAATGATGGTGCCGGGCGCGCTTTGGACAACGGCGTAGTTGGTGCCCTCGAAGTCAAGGCCGCCGGTGAAGGTGGCGTTGTTTTCGCCGGAAATCGTGGCAAGGACGGGCGCCGGGCTGTCGCTGGTCGGCGCGATCGAGCTGGCGGCTGCGCCGAGAACCAGATTGTGGGTTCCCTCTGCGTCGCCGTTGACGATGAGTCGGTCGCTCTCACCGGTGCCGGGGTTGACGTTCATGAGAACGGAGCCGTTACCGGAGAGCCCCTTGACCTCGACGGAGCGGTAGTCGTCGGAGGCAATGTTGCCAATGTTCAGCACGCCGTGGTTGGCGAGTTGACCGTAGCGATGCTCGACGGGGCCGCCGAGTTGAACCGTGCCCTCGGCGATGTTGAGCGTGCCGGTGAAGCTGTTCGAACCGCTGAGGATAAGGGTGCCCGTGCCAAGCTTGGTGAGGGATTTGCCATCCCAGTCAGCAGGGCCGGGGCCGAAGCGGTCACCAAGCTTGGTGTCCACCTCAAAGGTTTCGCCCTCCTCAATGGTGAAGGTGCCGTGAGCCCCGGAGAGGGTGTTCCATGCGAGGCGGTAGCCGGCGTAGTAGGAAGCGGTGCCGTCGCCGTTGTCCCGTGCCTGGCCACCAATGGCAATGTAATCGGGGAGTCCGCTGCCACCGATCCCAGTGATGTTGGTGAAGTTGCCTGCAATGGTGCCGGATGTGGCGTCGAGAATGCGAATGCCGACGTCGGAGATTTCGCTGGCCTTGGCGACCGGGGTGTAGGCAAAGGAAGCACCGGCGATCTGGAGGGTGCCCGACAACGACGCGCTGTCAGCGGTGATGTAGGCAGTGGAGCGGGAGGTATCGGCGATAATGTCGAGGATGCCGTTGACGCCCTGGCGATATTGGCCCGCGGTAACAGCGGAACCGCTGGCGGCGATGCTAATGACGCCCGTGCCGCTGGCACTGCTACCGACTACGAAGCTATTGGCAGTGACGAGAGCCGCTTCGCCGATGTTGAGGGCTCCGGAGCCGTTCGCGCCAAGGGTTATGGCACCGTTAGAGGTATAGAGTCCGTCAACATTGAGGGTGCCGACGCCTCCAGCGTTGCCGAGGGTGGTATTACCCGTAGCAAGAACGGAGCCATTCGCGGTGATGTTGATGACGGCGGAGGATAGCTCGCCAAGGACGATATTGGCAGACTGCCAGTAGCCGTCCACATCGACTATCGAACTGGAACCGTCAGCGGCACCACCAGAGAAGTTGCTGTTGATGAGTGTGCCGGTGGAAGCGATCTTGAGGTGTCCCGAGCCGGTGCCGCCGACGATGATAGAGCCATCGTTGTTCCAATAACCGCTGATAACAGCGTCGCCCACGCCAGTGCTTTCAAGTCCAATGTATGAGGAACCGACGGTGCGAAGGGTGCCACCGATTTCGACAAGAAGCGAGCCAGTGCCTGCGTTGCCGACATGGATCGCGGCGGCGCTATCCCAGAGGCCTCGAATGATTGCAGTGCCGCTGGAACCGACGGAGGAGCCAATGTGTGTAGTGGAGTCGGTGGTGTTAGCGAAGGTGCCGGTGACACCGACTTCGAGGACGCCTGTGCCGGCGTTGCCGAGATACAAGGCTCCCGAGTTGTTGACGAGACCATCAACGAAGAGAGTGCCGCTGGCGGCGGTGTTGTGTCCGATGCTGAGCTGGTTGGTGGTGGCCAAGGTGCCGCCGCTGACTACGGTGACTACACCCGTGTTGTCTTCGTTCACGCCGACGTAAGCGGAGGCGGCGGTGGCTGAGCCGTTGATGAGGGCGGTGCCGGATCCATAAACGCCCACGTTGAGGGAGTTGGCGACTTCGAGTGTGCCGCCAGACGCGACCTCAAGGGTGCCGCTGGCGGTGGCTTCATATCCGATGTGGAGGTCGCTCGCGGTTTGCTCGAATGTGCCGCCGTTTTCGACACGGAGGAGGCCTGAGCCAGCCGCACCGGCCACGCGAGTTTCCGCGCCCTGGCTGACGAGGCCGCCGTCCTGAACGGTCAGAGAGCCGTTGAGGGTGCCGCCAATCGTTAGGGTGCCGGTGTTGTCGAGGAGACCCGCGACGGTAAGCTGGGGATTCGCAGAACCTTCGATTTTGATTTCGGCGGTGCTGACGTCACCAGTGGTGGAAATGCCAAGGATGCCTTCCTTGACGTCCACAGTGCCCGCGAAGTCGGACTTTCCGCCGAGGACGAGTGTGCCGACGTCGAGTTTATTGAGACCGGGTGTATTGAGGGAAGCGTTGATGGTTACAGTGCTGCTGGCGTTCAAGACCCTGACATTGGGGGCTGCAACAGCGGTGAGCGTGCCGGTGCCATCGAGAGTGTAGTTGACGACTACGTTGGGATCGCCGAGGTCGCCAAACTGCATACCATAGATGGTGTAGCGGCCGGCAACGTCTACGTTACCTGTTCCAGAATCAAAGACCGTGAGGGCTCCTTCCGTCCAAATCGAGGGCGTGCCGGCACGATCCCAATTGGAGGTGACCGTATCCCACACGCCGGAGCCACCCTGCCAGTGAAGCACGGCAACTTCGGCCGTGCTAATGACGATTTTGATGGCATGCGGATCGATAAGAATATCAAGCTCGGCCAAGGCCGTCAGATCGAAGTCACTGCCGATGATGCTCCACTTTCCAGGATCGGTAAGATTGCTCCCGCCAACAAGATTGGTGTAGGTGGCGAGAGTGTAGGAACCAATAATATCGTCCAAATCCTTGCCAGCGCGGTCGAGCAGGAAGGAACCGGACCCGTCAATAATGAGCGTGCCCGAGCTAGCGATGTTAAGCGTGTGGGTTCCGGTAAGGGAGTAGTGCCAGAGGGCGCCGTCGGCGAGGGTGATGCTGTTATCGACGGCCATGTCGGCAACACGCATGTCAAGCGCGCCACCCGCCGCGATGGTGACATTGGAGACGGTAGCATCGGCGTGGGTTGAGCGGAGTGCGCCACCATTGGCCACATGAATGAGGCCGCCGATATTGGCGTTGGCGCTGGCGATGTCGAGGGAGCCAGCGTTGACAGTGAGTGTGCCCGTGAAGGCGGCACTGTTGGCGGTGAGTCCGAGAGCGCCGGAGCCGGTTTTGACGAGAACCGCGTCGGATGTGCCGGCGAGGGCACTTTGGACGGTGATATCGTAGCCGTTGGTATCGATGGTCACATCACCAGCGTCGAGGTCAAGGACCGGAGCGTTGAGGATGAACGAGTCAACCGAGGCATTGGCGCGAATGGTGCCGCTGTTGAAGAGGATGTTGGCCTCTCCCGCGCCGAAAGCGATCTGGCCGGTTTCAAGAACGCCGCCGTTGAGAAGGAGCGAACCAGTGCCTGTGGTTTCGAGACCGAGGATAGTGGTGCCGGAGACGCGGACGAATCCGCCATCCTGAATGGCGAGATAGGCGTGTCCGAGCTCGCCAAGCGAGAGGTTGTTTCCAACATCGAGCGTGCCGAGTATCCGGGCTGTGCCGGTAGAATAGACGCCGGGGTTGTTGAGGGTGCCCGAAGCGGCGGCGATGAAGTCGCCCCCGACAGTGACCGTGCCACCGGCGAGAATATCGAGAACGCCGGAGCTGATATTACCCAAGGAGGGATTATTGGCGGGATCGCGTCCAAGATAGAGGTTGTTTTGGGTAATCCAAAGACCTTCGACGGTGGCTATGCCGACGCCATTGGCGGTGCCGCCAATGGCGGAGTTGGTGCCTACATTGACAGTGCCGGAGGGTGCGATATTGAGGACGCCTGTGCCACTGGGTCCGACATTCAGATAGCTGCCAACGGTAAGTTGCCCGCCATCAAGAACATTAATAGTGCCATTGCCGGCGTAGCCGATGTCGGCGTAGGTGCCGATGTCGAGAGTGCCCTCGAGATTGATGGTGCCGGTGCCGGAAGCGTTACCCCCCATGCGCAGATAGCTGCCGGATTTCACAATCCCATCGGAAAACACATTAAGCACGGCATTTAGGCGGTTGCCGACCTGAAGATATGAACCGGCCCGCGCGTAGCCGTAAACATCCACGGTGCCGCTGGCGGTAAGAGGATTTGTGACCCCGCCGCTAGCGGTGTCGCCCTGGCCGATGCTGATGTAGCCACCGGCTATGGCGGTGCCGGTGTTACCGATGCGCATATAGCTGTCGCCGTAATGGGCGACTATAATATAGCCGGTGCCCGCAGCTTCCATGTAACCGTCAACGTTGACGTAGGCGGTGGAGTCGGGGTGTGTATAGGTGATGCGAATGCCGGTGGAGCGGGCGATGACGGTGCCGGTGGAGGCAATGTCGAGTATGTTATGGCCTGTGTTGTTGCCGATGACCAAGTAGCCACCGGTGTCCCACGTGCCGGCGATGTAGGCACTATTGAGACCGGTGCTCGTATCGCCGCGCGCATACCAACTATTGGCGGTGACGCCCAAATAGCCTCCTTCATTAATAGTTAGAGTGTTGTCACCAGTGCTCTTATTGCCAATGTAAAGAGTATTTACATTCAGAACACTGCCGCTTATGACGACGGTTCCGCTGGCGGCATCGGCATCCCCAAGGATGAGGTTTTTATTATTTTTGAAAAGCAATGTGGCATTTTTTTCGACCTCCAAGTAACCCGTTGCATTACCTTTGGTGCCGACAGTAATACCATAGCCGGTATCAAAATATCCGCCTTCCTTGATGATGAGTGAGCCCTTGCCTTCGTTGCCGACACGAGACCATCCGTTGTTGCGACTGTCGTTTCTCATGTATCCAGAAACGAAAACAGTGCCGGAGGACGTCGCGCCCTCACCGATGCTGAAATCTGTGCCTACCAGCACGGTGCCTGTGGATGCGACGTTGACAACACCCTCGCTCTCATGGCCGACTTGGAAGAGGTTTTCAGACTGCAGGAGCCCTTTAACGACAAGGGTTCCGGATGTGCCAGCGGTGGGGCCTACGAGCAGACTGCCTCCGAGGGTGAAATAACCTTGCTCGCCAATAGTGAGCAGCCCCTGGCCGACGTAGCCGTGGAGAGCGACATTGACCGGGCCGCCGAGGGTGAGGGCGCCGGAGCCGTGTTTGCTGAATTTGGAGCCGACGATAGCGGTGTTGATCGTGGCCGTGGCATTGGTGTTGATGACGTTAAATTTGACGGAACCATCACCACTGAGAACATTGCCGGCCAAAGTGCCCGAGCCAGCGAGGGTGTAGCCGTCCACGTTAAACTGGAGCCCGTCGAAGTATTGAACACCAGAGACGTTCACGGTGCCGGCCCCGGAATCAAAAATACCAAGACCGCCGTAGCCCCACTTGACCGGGCTTCCGGAAATTTTCCATGTAGCAGAGGCATTGTCCCAATTGCCGTTGCCCCCCTGCCAGTAGAGGAAGTCCACGCCCGCGTTGTTGACGTTGAGCGTGATTGTGTTGGCAACAGAGGTGGTATCAATCGCAGCTCCGAACGCAATGGTGCCACCGGAGACTGCCCAAGTGTCAAGGTTGCCAATACCCGTGCCGTTTGCATAGGTGCCGAGGGTGTAGGCGACGGGCATGGAGAGATCGCCGATACCCAGACTGCCGAGGTCGAGGAAGATCGTGCCGTCCCCCTGAACAGTGAGATTGTTGGCGAGGAGCTCTTGTTGGTTCTCCAGCGAGTAGGCCCAGATCGCGCCGTCGGCCAAGGTGAGATTACCCGTGGTTTCGAGGGCTGCATTGCGGAGGTCCAGACCGGCGCCGGAGAGAATGTTAACGTTACCACCAAGCTTCGTGGCGGGGTTGCCGCTGGCGAGGAATCCCGTGCGGACATTGAGAGTGCCAGCGTAAGCGGAGCTGTTAGCGGTAAGAATGAGCGAACCGATGCCAGTTTTATCCAAGGTGGCGCCTGCTGTGCCAACAAGTGTAGTGGTAGCGGTGACGGCGAAGGTTTGGGTGTCGAGCGTGAGCGTATTGCCGCCAAGATCGAGGTTGGGGAAGTTGGAGAAGAAATCGTCCGTATCCGCCGCGGCGCGAATCGTGCCTCCATTGAAGATGTAGGCGGCATCACCAGCACCAAGCGCTATTTGGCGGGTTTCGAGCATGCCTCCATTGAGAATAAGGGTGCCTTTACTGGTTGCAGCACTGGCAATGCGGACGCGGTCCGCGGCAACGAGACCGCCGGAGACAATCTCAAGCGTGCCAGTGCCGGCGAGGCCGATGGCGGCGTAACCGTGTTTGGCAATAAGATGGCCGGCTATGGTGGCGGTGCCTTGGCCGGTGGCGTTGTTACCGAGAGAAAATGCGACGGTTTCGCCTCCGTTGCCGGAAGAGACTGCGGTGCCGCCGGCCTCAATAAGCATGGAGCCTGTTCCAGTCCAGCCAATGCCGAAGTTGGCGTTGCCGGTATCGTTGCGCTTGCCGGCATTGAGATAACCGCCGCTGCGGATAATGATATCGCCGCTGCCGCCGGCGCTGACGGCGGAGGCAACATAGTTGTCGGCTCCACGTTGAATGACGGTGCCCCCTGAGAGGATTTCGAGGGTGCCGGTGCCGGAGCCGCCGACGCGAATGTTGGTGCCCACGGTAAGAATGCCCGAAACCAAGGCCGAGCCAAGGGAGTTGGCGCCACTTCCTATGTAGAGATGATTGTTTGTGCTCATGTAACCGTCGATGATGGCGGTGCCACCGATCGGACCGGTGGCCGTGTGTGAAGTATTGTTGACGCTGTTGCCGTCGCCGATGTAGGCAAAAGTGCCGACCTTGAGAGTGCCGGTCTGGCCAACGTGGAGGTAGCCCGCGCCGGAGCGTCCAACCTTGAGGTTGCTATTGTTCAGCAGCCAGACACCATCGACGATGGCGGTGCCGGAACCGTTGGTGCGATAGGTGGCGCCGGAGTTCATGCCAAGATGGCCGAGTGTGGTCTCACTACCGCTAAAGATGGCCGTGCCGGTCTGACCGATGATGAGGACACCGGTGCCGGCTACATCATCCGCGGTCGCATTATTCCCACGATAGCCTATGGAATTGATGACATTGGTGCTGGTGACTTGGAGGAAGCCGTTAACAATAACGGTGCCGGAAGCGTTAATATCACTGCCAAGGCGGAGGTATCCGGTGGAAATAAGGGAACCGCTTTCATTAATGGTAATGGTATTGTAGCTGATATCGCCGGTTGCCCCTTTGTTACCAACCACCGTGTAGCCGCCGACCCTCCAGATGCCGTCGACGGTGGCCGTGCCCGCTCCCCCGATGTTGCGGCCAAACCAAGCGTTGGCGCTGTTGTAGAGCATGGCATCCTTGCCGACATAGAGAGAGCCGGAGCCGTAACTGCCAACGTAAAGGGTGCTGGCTCGGACAGAGCCGGAGCCGAGGATGGAGAGAGAGCCATCTCCACCGGTCGGGGCGGGGAAATCCGCGCTGGTGCCGCTGACGCCGCCGATGGAGAGTTCTCCGGCAGTGTTGTTCCATGTGCCAGTGACGATGACGGCGGCATAGTCGCCTGCGGCGAGGCCGATGTTGGAGTCTCTAACCAATGAGGTGTTATCAATGTAGAGGGTGCCGCTGGCGATGTTGATGGTGTCGCCGCTGGGGGCGAGCGTGCCAGGGGAGATGAGGCCTGTGTCGGAAAACCACTTATTGTCGGTTATGGCACCTGTGCCGCCGCCCCAGTAAACATCGGCTCCAAACACCGGTGTCATGGCAACGGGAGACAGGAAATTAACAAAGAGCGAAAGCGCCGCCGCGGCACCCGCGAGTTTGTGTTTCAGTTTTGAGTTTTTGTGTAGGCAGGGTTTCATAAATTATCGAGTTTCAGCTTTGATGTTGTGCACCGACGGGATGGGCGTTCATAAGGGTTTTAGAATGGGAGGGGACATTTTTTAGGTTGAGATAGTCATTGGCTTACCGATCTGGACGCTTGGCGCTCATCTTGACGCCGTCGATCCAGCACTCGCCATGAGTGCGAACCACAAGGCGGACGTCCTTCTCGTCCATGCGCCAGTAGCCGGCGGGGATTTGCGCCTTCAACTGGCACCATTTGCCGGGTTCGATTTTGCCGGCAAGACGGGCGACCGTGTGGCGATCCTTGTTGCCGATTGCCTGCGCGGAAACATACGCCGACACACGCGCGGCGGACTCGGCATAAACCCAGAGGGATATCTCCCCCGCGGCGCTGAAATCCATCAGTTTGTCGAGATCATAGCCGACGGTGCCCCAGTCCTTGCCCGTTGTTTTGACGCGAAGTGAGGATTTGCCGGAGTGCGCGCGGGTCGTGTCAATGTCGCGGCTCACGCGATAACCGAAGATGCTGCGCGGCGGGGTGCTTCCCTCAAAATCCTCGTCGATCACAGTCGTCACGGGCGTGCGCGGCGCCAGTTTTACAGTGCCCGCAAGGTCATCATTGGTGGTGGAGAGCATCCAGAGGAGATTCTTTTTCGGCACGACTCCCTCGCGAAGGAGCCCGCGATTGGACATTTGACGAACTTCCCATTCCATGCGGTCGGCATAGACGCGGCAAACGCGATAGGCGTTGGGCCATTCAACGAAAGCCGGGTTCTGAATGCTGGTGATGCCGTGATAGCTGCCGACGGCATTATAATGATAGTGCCCGTTCATCGTGGCGACAACATTGGGAGCGGCGGCAAGAGTAACCATGAGTTTTTTGTCCATCACGGAACCTTTACCGAGATCATAACCGCTCACGGGGGACACACCGCGATTGAGGAAGAACTCATAGTGGGAAATAACGATGGTGGGCGTGGTGGTGTCAGCGGCGAGAGTGGCGCGCAACCAATCGCTCATGCTCTCAAGATAGGTGGTTTTGTCGGCCTTGCCGCCCCTGAAACCCTGAACGGGGGTATCCTTGCCATACCAGTGGGATCCATCGAGCACGATGAAGCGCAGGGGGGCTTTGGAAAAGGCATAGTCGGTGTTCGCGGGACCGTTTGGAAAGAGTTTTGGTATTGTTTCCGCGATGTCTTTTTTGCGCGAATCGCGGAAAGTGTCATGGTTGCCGAGGCAGCCGTAAACGGGCAGGTTGGCGCGCTTGACGATACGGGAAAGCTCATCGTATTGGCTGCGGCGCCCAGCATCGGTCATATCACCCGCAATGATTGCAAAGCCAGCGCCTTCGCGCTTGAGCTGGCGGAGCGCAGCCTCCAACTCGGCGCCAGCCTGGGCGTTGAGTTTCAGATTCATCCATTCGGGACGGCCGCTGCCAAGATGCGTGTCGGAAAGAAGTCCGAAGGTGTAGAGGGGCTTCTCGGCAGGCTGCGCGGCGGCCTGCAGTTCGAGTTTCGCAAAGGTGCCCCCGGAGCGAATGTGGGGCCCCGCGACAGTGATATAATGGCGCCCCTTGCTTAAGCGGAAGGGCGCAAGGGGGACGGTGGAGGATGGGCGCTCGCCCTTGATGTTCGGTGCGGGGCCGGGACGATTGCCGGATTGAGTCCCCTTCCACGCCTTGGCCTTTACGGCGGGAGCGGCAATAACAGTGTCGTCGGCAAGCACGGTGACGCGCAATCCGGGGCGCAGGTCGGCATCGGGTTCGAGTTGGAGCGAGCCGGTGAGCGCAATATCTTCCGTGGCGTTAATGGCAAACACCAGCAGTCCCTCTTCCGGGATGATGGTCGAGGCAGTGTCGGGCAGGGAAACTTCCACGCGGGCAGTGTCGGGAGCGAGGACGGCGTTGCGTGCGTCGAGAGTGAGGGTGTCGCCAAGTTTGACGGTTGAGATGCGCTTGGCAGTCCTCGACTGGATCATTGCCTTGAGGCGGGGCCAAGCTTGCGCGGGTGTCACTGTCGTGCTGGTTTCAAGCAAAACGTCGTCGACCCAGCACTCGCCATAGCTGCGAATGACAAAGCGCGTTTGCTGATCCTGCTTACGCCAGTCACCCGCGTGAACAACCCCTTTCATCTGGCACCATTTGCCAGGCGTGAGCGTGCCATGTGCCTCGGCAACATTATAACGTCCGCCACCATCGTCCGTCGAAATGTAAATGGCGACCCTTGTCTTGGACTTGGTATAGACCCAAACGGAAAATTCGCAGGCATCGACAAAATTCATCCGTCCATCAAGGTCATAATAAACGGCGTTTGATGCAGACCCTGCGTTTTTGGCAAGATGCAAGGAATATTTTCCTGAACGTGCATAAACGGTGTCCGTGGCGATTTTGAAGTTTTTATCGGGACTGTATTCCCTCGGAACACCTTTTTCAAAATCATTGTCGATCACCTTTTTCGCAAAAGCGGCGGGCGCGGCCAGCAAAAACGAGGCGAGGATAAATAGAGGAATTTTTTTTGAGAGGGATGTCATTGAGGAAAACAGTAAGGCTGGCGGCAATTGGGAAAAAGATGATTTTTCGCCGCGTGGCATCAAGTGTTTCAGCATCCGGACGCGTCTGGACGCGAACGGATGGGAAACCCATATTTAAGGGGCAGGCCCGCGACCCGCTTGAAAAAGAGAGCGTGGGCCTGACTGTGCATATGAGGAAAAAAAGAACGGTTAGTTAGAGAGAAAAGCGAAAGCCAAGGCTAATGGCCCAAGGTTTATTGAAGTTGTCGCCAGTCGCGTATTCATAATCGAAATAGAGCTGGCCTTTTTTGCAGGGCTGCCAGTAAACACCGACACCGGCTTCAAAGCGCTCGCCGTCCAGATTGGGGCGCCAGCGATCTTCGTCAGCGGAGCCTATGTTAATTTCACCACCGGTGCTGCGTTCGCGGATAGCCGCGCCGCGAGCGGCGATTTCGAGCCAGCTGCCGTTGGAAAGCTGCCAGGCGCGACCGAAACGGATGGCGCCGCGGAAGCGATTGATGGTGGCGTCCGCGCCGTGGAGACGAAGGGCCTCGAACTCGCCGTCCCGGATAAAGGTGTCGGTGTGACAGCTACCGCGGGTTTGGCGGACAAGGGCGCCCTGAACGGCGGGTTCGATGAACCAGTCGTTTTTGATGTTGAAGCGGTGGCCAAGCTCGACGGTGACCCCGAATGCGCGATCCTTGTAATCGCCGGAAATGGTGTAGCCGGCGGGGCCGGCGCGGTTGGCCTCAAATTGGTTGTCGTATTGAGCCATCGAAAGAGTGGCATTAAGGAACCAGCCGGAATCGGTGATCCATGCACCGTAAATGCCGAGGCCAAGGAGGTCGCTGTCACCTTCGGAAGAACCTCCGGCGAAATCTTGGGATGCGCCGCCGACGCCCACATAAGCACCGACCGTGGCGCGCTCGCCATCAAGGAGCCAAGTGTAATCGGCACCGATTTCAGCTCCCCACAGATCAACATCGGAAAGACGTGCCTCAGTGGTGCCGCCGCCGATTTCGGAGGATGAGGCGTGCCCGCGTGCCCAGAAATCGAGACCCAATTCGCCTTCAAGGGGAACGCGAAGCTCGCCGAATCGACGAGTGACATTGTCGATTTGGTCGAACCACATAAGGCTTTGGGCACCAGGGATGCCCTTGATGGTATCGCGAACGTCGGCCTGGAGCCCCACGTTTTTGATCAGAAGCTCATGGCCTTGCATCTCTATGGAATATTGAAAAACGCCATAGTCAAAACCACCGTGGACGCGCTGCCCATTAAGAGTGATGTCTGCGGTGAAGGAAGTCCGGTCAACGCCTCCAATACTGAGGAGTGTGATATTCCCCTCGTCGCCGGTGGGGCGCTCCCCCGTGGTAACGGCGACAATATCAAGGTGGTGGGAACCGGATGCGTCGCCTGTGATGTTAAGGTAATCGCTGGTGCCGGCGTTGAGGTTGAATTTCATGAGGTAGGTGCCGCTGCCAGCAAGGGACGTGGCGACGAGGGAGCGGTCGCCCGTGCCGCCAAAGTCGACGATGCTGTTGTTGACGAGAGCACCCATGGAGTGCGTTTGGGGGCCATCATAAATAAGGCGGCCTCCATCAACGGTGGTCGTTCCGGTGTATGTGTTTTCGACCGAAAGGATAAGGGAGCCGTCGCCGCGCTTGATGAGCGAGTGGCCGTCCCAGCCAGTGCTGAAGGGAATGTTGGGACGGTCGGCGAGCTGGATGTCCACCTCGAAGGTGTATCCATCATCAATGGTGAAGGTGCCATGGGCAGAGTCGACGCCGCTTCGCCAGGCGACGCCGTAGCCCACGTCGTAGCGGGTGTCGAGCGCCCCGCCTTCATTAACCTTCAGGCCGCCGCCACGAATAAAGTCGGGAAGTGTGGAAGGAATGGGCAGATCGGGCATTTCGACACGATCGAAGTCACCGGTGAGCCCGCCGCTGGCACGAAGAATGGGGATGCCGGTGAGCGTGCTGGCCTTGGCATAGCCATCCGCGTTAAATTCAAACTCGGGGACATCAAGAAGGGCGGCACCGTATGCATACAGCGTGCCTGAGAGTGTGGCTGCCCCCCCCACTGAAATAATGGGAGCCGCGAGGCTCGGATCAATTGTGTCCCGTTTCCGGGTATTGAGGAGTTCCACAGCAAGCGTGGATTTGTTGTTTTGCATGTAGTCACCGTTCGCCGTGACGTCGCTGGAGCTTTTGAGATCGACATAAGCGCGGCCGCTAGTGCCGACAACAAATTTGCCCCCGCCGCTCAGGTATCCTTCAATCACGGCGCTTGAGGTGCTATTCGCTCCGGAGGCGATGTTGATGTCGGTGCCGGCGATTATGGTGCCGCTCGTGCTGAGCTGAAGCTGGCCGTTGCCGGCGGCACCGATTTGAAACAATGCACCGGTCTGCCAGTAACCGTCCACATAGGCGATACCATTGGCGTGGCCAGAACTGTAATAGGCACCTATGTTACCGTTGCCGGTGTTGATGATAGTGCCGCTTGAACTGAGATGGAGGACGCCGTCGCCGCTGCGCCCCACTCCGAAGTTACCGGTCGCATGCCAGTAGCCGTCCACCCACGCGGTGCCGGTGGTGTTGGCGATCGATGCACCGGAGCCAGCACCGAGATAGCCGATACCCACCTCTTTGGAGATAATGGTGCCGGTTGAATTCAGATAGAGCACACCAGTGGCGGCAACGGTATTGGCGGCTGTCTGCCGAGTGTAGCCAATACTAAAGATGCCCGTGCTGACGTAGCCGTCAATGATGACAGTGCCTTGCGAGCCAAGTCCGTTACCGGACGCGAACCGATCTCCCACCTTGAGAGTGCCGCTGTTAGTCACATGAAGGTAACCGGTGCCGGTGCTGCCAACATACATCGTGGTGCCCACATTGTAGTTGCCGTCAATGACAAGACTGCCGGAACTGGTGGCCCCATTGCCAACGTTGGAATAGGTGCCTATGTCAACGGTGGCTGTGCGGGCAATGTGAACCAGGCCCAATCCGTTACCACCAACATTAAAGTAGGAGCCCGCAATGGCATGGCCCTCAATGAGGCCGTATCCCACGCCGCCGAGACGATTGGCACTATCGTCACCCTGTCCGAAGGCAAAATAGCTGTTGGATCTAAACGTGCCGGAACGGTCGAGATGAAAATACCCGTTACCCCAGTGGCCGACAATAAGATAGGCGCCCTGCCCGTAGCCGCCGCTATTGACAATCAGTGTTCCTGTAGATGCGAGGGAATTGCCGTAGGCAACACGGATGTTTCCCGCGATCAAAGTGCCCGATGAATTGACAATGACCGTGCCGTTGCCACCCGCGGGGCCACCCGTGGGGTAATAACCGCCGAGCTGGAGGTCGTTGGTGGTCTTCAGGTAGCCGTCAACAAGGATCGTTCCGGTGGCGCCAACATGAACGCCGAGCGATATCTGACCGCTGCCGCTGACAGTGCCGCCAGCGGCTATATGCATCACGCCTTCACCACGAGAACCGATCTCAAAGGCCATGTAGTTGGTGGCGCTACCGGTAGTGATGGAGGAATTCTCAATCTTGGTGACAGTGTTGATGGCTTGCGAAGTATCTCCGGTGAAATTCCACACGCCGCCGCTTTCAATGACAAGAGTGCCCGCCACGCCGGCCCGCTCTCCCACGCTGACGCGCCCAGTGGTGGCGATTGTGCCGTCGCCCGCAATGGTAAGCCTGGCGTCGCCGACATCTGCAACAATGAGGGCGTTGGTGGCCGTCCATGTGGTGTCATAAATGTTGCCTGAGGCCGTGTTGGAATAGGTGGTGGTGTAGAGAGTGTCGCCGACAATCTCCCAATGGCTGCCGGAAACGGTGACATCAGCAACGTCGATAATCGTGGTGGGATCCGCATCCGCCTGGCTGACCGGCACGGCGACAGTAAGAAGCACCGCGCAGAGGGTCGCAAATTTAAATCTTAGGGAACCCTGGCGGGGAGAACGGGTGAGTTTCATGGGGATGGCGTCAGGCATTTTCATGGTGTTTTTAAAAGGCGGGTTTGGTCTTTTTTTGGCGGTTACCAGCGGTGGCTGTAACCGAGGAAGACAGAGTAGGGTCGGGTATAATCGTCGGCCTCACTGTAGGCGATGTCGAGTCCAAGGCGGCCGTTGGCGCCGATATTGCGCGCGATGCCCACGGAAACCTCGACGCGGTCGTTGGCAATAGTGAAGCTGCCGAAGTTTGTATACATGGGATTGGTCATATTATTGTCCTTGATCTTTAATTCGCTACCACTGGCGTCGGTGGAGGCGAGGAGGAGATGCGCGCGAAAATGCCATTTCTCGGCGAAGCTCTTGCCCACCGCAAAACGGAAGGCGTGCTGGGTGGCCCGACCATCCTCGGTTTCGATATTATAACCGTTGTTGGCGGTGCGGGTGGAGTCCGTGGTGTAGGAAACACTGGGGAACGTGGCGAGGGCTATCTGATAGGAGGGCTCAAACCACCAGCCGGTGCCATAGTCGAAGTGCCAGCCTGCCTCAAAGGCGGCACCGCCAGCCTGCGAATGAAAATCGGCACCAAGGGCGTTGTTGTGGTTATTGCTATCGAGAGTGTTTTCATGGATATCGTAGCGGCCGATGGCTGAGAGGAAAAGCCCCTTGCGATGATGATAGGAAATGTAAACGCCGCCGCCAGCGGAGGTGGTGCGTCCATCGGCGGTGCCGGCGAAGTCGCGATCTGTGCGGGAAGTGTCGGCGAAGATGCCGGCGGTGAAGGTAGCTGTGTCGAAGTCCCAACGGGCGTCCACACCGGCGGTCAGGCCGATGGTGCGCGATTCGAAATCGCGGAAGGAGCTATCGAAGTCAACCCTGGAGGAGTCGGCGCGAGCCTCGAACCAGAAACCGCCCGCATCGCCTTGCGCTTGGGAGGCACCGGAGACGCCGGAGAAAACGTCTGCATTATTTTGGCGGATTTGGGAGAGTCGGTGGTTGACGGACGCGAGAGAGGCGAACCAGTCCTCGACCGCCATGGCCTGAGTGTTGATGACAGCACCGCCACCGTCTCCGAAGGAGCCGTTGTTGAGGCCACCAACGAGGTAGGCACCATCGGATTGGTTTTCAAGGGTGTAGCGCGCGAGGCCGTATTCGACGGGGTGCGCAAGAATAAGGGCGTCGGGAGCGAGAGAGTTGGTCTTGTCTTCGATGACCCGAATCCTATCCATGTTGAAGGCGGTGCCGTCGATGGCGTCAATGGCGAGGCGCCCATTGCCCGTAAGTCCGGATGCAAGAACCAGCGTATCCTCGGTGGCTTTAGGCAAGTGGATGGTGGCAAACTGATTTGTGAGATCAAGGGAGCCTTCCAATGTGGTTTTTACCGGAACGCTCCAGATGCCGCCAAGTGTGAAGCTGCGATTGAGGTAAATGGGAGTGCCGGCAAAGGTGGAAAGCGCGAGCTTGGCCCGGTCATTGACGACGAGGTCCCCGGTAAACTGGCTCTCACTGGCAAATTTAATGGTGATGGAGGCGGTGCCAGAAAGCTCAACGCCACCATTGATCGAGGTGCCTTCCTCAAAGCGGAAGGTGCCGGTGGCGCTGCCCGAAGCTTGGATGCCGTTGGAAACGACGGTGTCCCCGGTAAACGTGAGGTCAACCTTGGATAAACCCGCGAGGGAGAATCCACCGGTAATGGAGGAGTTGTGGACAGTGGCAAAGCGGCCGTTGACATCGCGACCAGGGCTGTTGATGAGTGTCGCGGTGCCATCAAGGGAGATGCCGCCCGTAATGGGAGAGTTGATAAGATCGATGAAAGTGTTGGTGGAGCCGGAAAGCGCGAAATTGGTGTTTTCGAGCGGACTGTTTGTAAAATAGAGCACTGTTTCGCCGCGATTGGTGGCAACAATGTCACCCTCCCAAGTAGAATTGAAGAATTCGATCCTCGCTTGGTGGGTTTTGCGGGCATCCTCGGTGCCGGTGATGTAGAAACCACCGCTAAAATGAGAATTGTGCGACTGGACGAGAAGATTGGCGCCACTAGTTTCCTGATGCCCCACGTTAATTGTGCCAGAGGCCTGCAGGCCTGCATGCATCTCGATGGCACCTTTGACGGTGGAGTCCTTAACATAAAGATTGGTCCAGTTGCTGTAAGGGCTGTGATGGGCACCGGCGGTGGCCATGCGCAAGGCGGTGGTGCCCTGGAGAGTGGAGCTGTTGATGAAGAAATCCCAAGTGGTTGAGATAAGGGTGGTGACTTCCTTGCCGACACCGCCACCGTCTTCGCCGGAGTTGAGGGCATCCTTGATCTTCATATCGATGTCGATGACAGAGGATTTTTGGGCGTCCAAAACAACATTGGTAAAGAGGCCGGCGAACTTGCTTTCATCCTTGGCATCATTGGCACCGACAAGGCGAATGATGGGGGAATTGGCCTCGGTGGTGGTGAGTGTGCCGTTTGTGACAATGGCTTTCCCAAGTCGCCCTGTTTGGTGGAAGATGGGAGCATAGACACCGTTGGAGGTGACGGTGGTGTTTTCGAGGGTGACGACACTGGTGAGTCCGTCAGCCATGGCCTCGTTGCCGCCGGCGTATCCACCGGTGCCCTCGGAGGTTTTCCAGCGGAAAATGGGGCCCGGATTGCCGGCAGTCGTGATGGTGGAGTCCTTGAGCGTGATGGTGTTGGCACCGTAGCCAATGCCAAAAGTGCGAATGGAGAAGGTGCTGGTGTTGACGACGTCTATGGTAAGGTTTTCACCGTAGAAGTGCGCGCCTCCCTGGCCTTGCTGGTCGTTAAGATTGAATACCTGGGTGTTGGGATTTGCGCCACTGATGGTGCTACTGATGGTGGAGCGGTAGAGCTCGACAAAGGTGTTGCCATTTCCCTGATTGAAGGTCTCGAGCGCACGGCCTGAGGAAATAATGGTGAGATCCTCGCCGCGGAAGTGCGCGGTGCTCCCCAACCCCTCCTGATTGCCAACGATGTAGAAGGTTTCGGAGTAATCGGCGTTGGCGGTGCCCACCTTTGAAATTGTGCCACCGGAAAGGGACAGGGATGCGCCGCTACGAATAGATATTGCCTGACGGCTGCCGTTGGCGGTGCTGGTAACAAAGACGTTGACGTTGCTACCGGTGTAAGCAACGGGGTGGAGCGTGGTGCCGGTGTAGCCGACAAGCCAGATGCCTGAGCCATCGGCGTCACCGGTGAGCGTATAGGTGATGTCGCTGACACTCCAAGTGCCGGATCTCACGGCGTAGTCCTGCGAGGTGCCGCTGGGATTGAGGGTGGCGAGACCCGCGTGGGCATTGTAAAACTGGAATGTGTTCTCGCCGTTGTTGACGACTGCGCGGTAGGGACCGGGCACGACGTCGTTTGCCTCGCCAACCGTGGTCACACCGGTGCTGTCCACGTAATAATAGGTGCCTGAGAAGGTAACCTGTCCGGTGTCCTCGTCGGTGGTGGCGACCCTGGTGCTGTAGACATAGCGGTCGTTTCCGGCATCGTAACCCATGTAGTAGTAGGTGCCGTTTTCGGATGGGAGAAGAGGCGTCTGAGTCCAAGCTTTCGTGGCGAGCACGGAGGGAAGAATGGCGCAGAGGATAAAGAGAATGCGGGTATTCATGGGAATGGTTTTTGTGCTTTATTATATGATTAAAACCGGGGTGGAAATCGCTCAGTAGCTGCCCTTCAAGCTGAGATTCCAGATGGTGTCGGGGACGCTATACCAGCTAAGACGTCCGGAGACGTTGGAATACCGTTCGATCGGCTCCTGTGTAAGATTGCGGATGGAGAAACTCAACTCGAGGTTCTTGTTGAGGCGCCAGCCACCGGAGAGATCCACAACAAACCTAGCCTTTTGATATTGGTTATCATTGAGGGTCCATTCCTGCCCGGGATAGGGGCGGCTGATGGATTTGAGGGCGTCGTCCGTCCAAGAGCCGCGAAGCTGGATGTTAAAACGACCATAACGATATTTGATGCCGCCGTTGGCTGATTTGCTGGCGCGTCCGATCTTTTCCTCCTCGATTTCAGCGTTTTTAATCTTGGCGGTAGTGAAGGAACCGAAGATGCCGATGCCCTTGAGCGGACCGGGGAGAAAGGTGAGTTGTTGGTCGTATCTAACAGTGATACCATAAACGATACGAGTGCCCTTGGCGTTGATAGTGGAACGGTATCCGATATCGCGAATATTCTTGAAGACCGTCTGCTCCTCTTCCGATTCTTCATCGATCACAATTCCGGAATCAGTAACCATGCCCTTCAGCGCTTCCTCAAGGGAGTATCCAAGCTGATATTCCGCTTGCTCTGCAGTGATTTGCATATTATTGATCTGCAAGTCCTTGATATCTAGCCGATAGGCGGAAATTTCAAAGATGCCTGAAGGTTTAAGATACCATTGGAAGCCTGCGTAGAATTTGGTGGTTTTCTCGGGCTTGAGCTTGGGATTGGGAATCCACAAATCTGTGGGAAAATAGGTGGGATAATTCACCGTGCCGGAAAGATTGCCGTAATCAGGACGAAGAATGGCTTGGGATGCGGAGAGCTGGAAACGGAGGTTTTTTGTGAGATCGTATTTGATACCTCCTGAAAGGAATAGATTGTCGTAGTCATCCGTGCGCTTGTCGCGGTTGCCGTAGTTATACTGGAACCGAACACCCTCAATAGTATTGGTGTTAAACTTGCCAGTGGCAACTTCCTCCGGTGTTGCATAGAGCTCGAAGGCCGCAATTTCCTGATTGGTGAGCATCCGGGTAATGAGGGTTTCGACTTCGGTGCGCTCTACGCGAACGCCGAGATTGAGGGAGAATTTGCCAAAACGCGTGGTGGCTTCCGTATAGGCGGCGGTGATGCGTTCCGTCAGGTCGCGGCGACCCATCAGAGACTGAAGAACGTTGTCCACATCGTTTAAAATAAACCACTCGGGGTGACTTTCATACGAGGAATAAAGTGCGTCCTGATCAACGACCGGCCAGTTTTGGTCATTGATGTTGCCGGATTTGCCGCCGAGATCCATGTTGAAAACATAGTTTTCAGCATAGGGGAAGAGTGATGCCATCTGCATGCCCTCGGGGCCGATGTAGTCAAATCGAGTGCGACTGTAGCGACGCCTGTAGTCGCTTTCAAGCATCATGCCGCCAGCGCGGAAAGTGACAGGGTGGTCAAAAACACGCGAGGCGTAGGTAACGTCGAGAGATCCGGAAAGTTGGGTATTTCTGACAAAATGGGGGTCATCATACCAAGTATCCCACAAGTAGGTGGCGGCGCGTCCCATGTTTTGGGGTTCAGTCCAAAGGGATCCGCCGGTTTGCTCAATGGTCCATTCAGGGGAATCACTGGAAGGACGCGAAGCGGTCCAACTGAGACCACCGAGACGGTTGCGAACGGCTCGAAAGCGGCCTTCGTCCTTATCACTTAGCTCGGTATCAGAATAAGAATAGCCCGTGCGCAGACTGACTTCGAGCGGACCTTTTTTGTATTCGAGGCGGGGAGAGAGGGCATAGTTGGTCTTTTTGTCGACACGGAAAGAGGGTGACTCCATGAGGAAGGATTCCAGCGCCTGAGTGCCGCCAGGACCGGTATTTGCCACAACCCAGTGTGTGAGCGTGGAGGAAGGGTGCGCACCGGGAGACGCTTGGTTGACATTAACGTCCATGTCGTCATCGCGATTTCTGGCGGACAATTGGTAATAGACGTTATAATACTCGTTTTCGCGGTAGTTATAGTTGCTGCGGAAAGCGAAAGTAAGGTGGGGCGTAATCTTAAAATCGACGGAAAGATTGACCGACTCTGTGGTTATGATGCGCGGGCCGTCGAGCCATTCAATCTGGCGGATGGTGGGACCTTCGAGCGCCTCAAGGTGGCCGTTGCGCGTGACGAAGGTGGTGCCGGGGTTCGGGTTGGTATATTCACCAGTGGCGACATTGTTATGGGGAGGGGTTCGATAGGTGTATTGAACGGTATGCCGCTGGTCATTGCGATAGTTGGCGTAACGGCTGACGCTAGCCTCAATGCCGAGGCGTCGTTTAAGAAAAGCGCCACCGAAACCGACGCGTCCGCCAAGGTAAGTGCGCGTGTGCTTCTTGTTGTCGGGCAAATAGGCGCGCCCCAGTTCGACAGTCTTTCCAGTGCCGTCGAGGCCCAAGTCGAAGTAGATGACAGGCTTTTTGCGATTGAACGCGTAGCGGGTTTTCATCTCGAACGATCCAGCCGGTTTGTTGGCGGGCATGCGTGCGAGCAAGGTCTGATTGAACTCAATGGACTCGATGGCGGTGATGGACATCTGCTGGAAGTGATTGGCACGGGTGCTGCCCTCGGTTGCGGAGGCGAGGGACATGCCGTCCAACGAGAAGCCTGCGTATTTGGGATCGAGACCGCCAACTCGCACATAGGCGGCCTCACCTTCGTCATCAAGATCCAGTGTGACGCCAGGCATGTATTTCATGAACTCGCCCACAGAGCCCTGGGTAAGCTCGCCGAACTGGTCAACGGTGATGGCAGTGACTGCATTGTCGGCCTTCTTCTGTGTCATGAAGGCCCTAGCCTGACCATCACGCTCGGAGGTCACGGTAAAACGGTCAAGCATGACGACCTCGGCGTCCTTCGGAGAGGGCCCCGTGGTCGGGAGGCCGGTGTCCAACGAAATGGCGCGCATGTCGAAATCGGCCGTGTTGGTGCCGCCGGCAACCGCATCAACGGAGCGTGTGATTGGGTGCAGCCCCATGTAGCTGACGACAAGGCTGACCTTGCCGGGAGGGACAGTGATGGAGTAACTGCCGTCATCCTCAGTATAGACAAGATTGCTGGTGCCTTCCTGGCGAATTTCAGCGTTCCCAACGTAAGCACCGCTGGCGATGTTGAAAACGCGTCCGGTAATGACCGCGTATTGCCGAGCTGAAGGGCTGCTTGCGGAGGCTGCGGGAGTGGAAGTCGACTTGGGCGTGGCGGCTGTTTGCGCGTGGACAATCGTCAGTGGCGCGAGGAGTGCCATTATCAAGGCAGGCAGGGCAAACGCTTTGTTGGGTGTCATGGTGATTTGAGGTGTTTGATTTTTGTAAAAAGTGGGATGATTTTTTGTGAGACTCGTCACCATGTGTAACCGACAAGGATGGACATGGTGGTTCGCTCGTGGGCGGATGCGGTTTCGTAGTCAACGGAGGCACCGACGAGAGCGTGGCTGGTGAGAGCAGTGCGGGCGGCTAGACTGAAAGCGGTGGAATCTCCGTAGTAGTCCCCGCGTTTCAGAGTGACGGGAGTAGTGGGCGAGTCGAAATAGTGGGTGGCGAGGGTGTCCCGCGGAGCACGGATATTGTGTTTGCGCCCGACGGATAGATCTACGGCGAGGTCGCGCTTGAAGACAACAAACTTATGACCGACGGTTATGCCATATTGCGACTGGGCTGAGGTATCGTCAAAATCGGCGATAACGAGTGGAGACAATCCACGTTCGTAATGCCCCGAGATTTTAGTCTTGGCATAGCGCAGACCGGCATAGGGCTTGATCACGCCGTTTGTCCAAGGTTTGAACACGGCGCCAAGTTGCAGAGAGCCGGTGTAATAGGAGGTGTCCCACTTGCCGCGGACGAGGCTGCCTGTTTCGTAGCGGAATGAATCGGTGGACACTTTTCCGGTGGCGGCCGCGAATGAGAGATAGAATTTGCCGAATCGTTGGGCTGCGTGAATACCCAGAAATTTTTGTTTGGATGAGAGTGAGGTGTTATTGTCGGTTTCAATATTGTTCTCCGCAATGCCCGCGTGAACACCGAGCAGGACGCGCCCAGGGAGAAGACCTTCAAGACCCGCCACGACACCGGTGATGGTGGCGTCCATGCCGGGCGAGCTAATGGACTCGTTGTCGAATTCAATTTCACTGCGCATGTAGCGAACCCACGCCTCATTAACCCATTTGCGCCCCTTGGCGGGAACGTGAAGGGTGACTGGATCGACAAGTTCATCCGCTATACGCGCGTTAACGGTGTCATGAACAGCGTCGACGGCGATCAATGTCATGGCAACGTCCTTGAGGGGGTTGGCCCCCTGATTGACGAGAACGTATTCGCGAGCCCAGCCGGCGGCGCTGGTGTCAGCCGGAATGCTCTCCGTTGAAGCTATCGGCACAGGAATTTCATTGATAATGAGCTCCATGCCCTCGGGAACGATGTAGCGGAGCGTGCTGCTGACGGTAATATCCGTGGTAATGGTGTCCGGATCCACGCCATCCTTCCAGCGAAGACGGGCGACCCCGGAAGCAGTGAAAGCGATATTGCAAGGACTGTCATCGACAAGGAGCGCACCGGTGTTGAGGTAGGCGTTGGGGGTAAGCACAAGGGTGGATCCCTCGGAAAGCTCGATACGATTGGCGAGAACCGCATAGGTCATGGGAATCGCGGTGGCTCCAGAGCCGCGCGCGGACAGTCCTTCGCGGCCAATAAGAAGGGTTGATCCCTCGGTAACGGAGACGTAAGCATTGGCACCGCCCAGCACTGTGGAATACGTGCCGCTGGCTATGGCCGACAAGCGGGATTGTCCGGAAATCTGAATACGTCCGATTTCGTTCATGGCGGGGTGCCAGCTTCCGTTGCCCGACATACCGTCAAAATCATCAAGTGTGCCGTTGCGCCAGTTGAAGGTGACATCACTGCCTTGGGTTATCTCGATGTTACCGTTGCCCACAAAGGCCTGCCGCATGGTGCCGACGACGCCGCGAAACTCCAATACGGCGTCACTGGAAATACTCGTCGCTCCTGTGCCAATGGCATGGGGGCTTGTGATAACAACACGCCCCGCATTGATTTCATTGTATTTTTTGTAATTTCCGTAGAACCAGTTTTGCGTGCCAGTGATGGTCAGGGTGCCGGTTCCCTCTTTGATAAATGTGCCTCCGTTTGCTCCATAATTATTGTTCGTTCCATAGAGGCGTCCGGAAATGGTGGTGTCCCCCTCAATATCAAAGGTGAGTATGTGGGAGGCCAAGTAAACGTCGCCGGTAATGTCCAGCCCGTCGGCGGAGGCGGGAACGCGGACGGTGGCAGCCGAAACGATAGCGCTGTTTGAACCGGCGGAATTCAATGACTGACTGCCGGCACGCAAGATGTTGCCGGAAGCATCGAGCACGGTGCCCGGGACGGAAAGGAGGGCTTTGTTTGAAATGTTCTGGCCGTAGATGTCGCCCGCCGCGAGGGTGGTCGCAGTAACAGTAAGCACATAAATATCGTTGTCGCCGAGGGCGCGGGGATCGGCAATGGTAAGTGTGCCCTGACCGAGGTGAATGCCGCCGGTAAAGACGTTCGCGACCGTATTGGAGAGTGTAAGCTCGCCCAGACCGATTTTAACGAGGCGACCGGACGGGAGAACAGCATCTCCGGCAGGGCCGACGCCGGTGCCGGTAAAATGTGGCGAACCGGCAACCACGGAGGAGGCGTCCGTGGTGATGGCACCTCCTGTGAAGACATAGCTGCCGGGGCCGGATATCACAAGATCCGAGGCCGTAACCCCGGCATCGGCGATGTTAATGGTGCGAGTGATCGCGGAGCTGGGAGTGGAAACCTCGCCGGTGTCGGGATCGACAAAGGACACGAGGTCGGACGTGCTATCAAATATGACTGTGTCGCCGCTTATGAAAGGAGTGTCGGGGAGTGCATCGGTTTCGGCCCAAGTGGGACTGGTATAAGTCGCGCTAACATAGGTAAGATATGTGCCGGTGGTCATCCAAGATGAGGTGGTATTGTTGTCCCACACCATGCCGTTGGATCCCGTCCAGAAAATACGGCGGTTGTCGGTGCGCCCTTGGGCAGAGACGTCGTGCGCAGCGGCGCAGGCGAAGATGACCAAAAGGCCCGTCAACGCGGCGCGCATTGCTTTGCGGGGAGTCAGTTTGTTCAGCGTGTTCGAGGGGAGTGTGGTGTGCATGACGGGATATTTGGAAGATGGGATGGTGATGCGGTTGGATGTTATGGTTTTTTACGAAAAAACGATGGGCGTGTTTCTCAATTAAACATGCTGGTTGAGGGGACTAAAAAAGGGGGCTGTGTAGGAGCAATGAGACCGAGGAACACTGGTGCTAATGACTACAGTGACGGGGTCCGGTGATTTGGTGTGTGGAAAAGCTGGTAAGGAAAAATCATGAGTCAATGTTTTTTAAAACGAATAATTATTCACTTCTGCAAACTCATTAAGTTTTCGTTGTTTATTTCTTTAAAAAAGGTGTTCGTGCGGCGTGAGCATGCGTTGCATCAGGACTTTTGCCATGGCTTGCGGCGTTTTTCGGCTCCGCCCCCAGTGACACCCGCACCTCCGGCGACGCGGCCACAACGATCGGCGGTGAATGGGGATGAAGAATTTGAATATATATTCAAAACGGGGAGGAATTTCAAATCAGCGTGCGACGATTTACTTATGTTGGGTTGTTCTATTTGCGGGCGAATCAGGGCTTATCAAGGATAGCGAAGGCGGTTTTAGTGATCTTTTATTTTGATGCAAGCTTATCGTTGGGTGTATTGCGATGTTTCAGCGTGAGCGCGCTAAACACCATCGTGAGCGCGCAGCAGATGACCATGACTATGAACACGCCGTTCCAGCCCCAGTGGTCCGCGAGCCAACCCACACCGGTTCCCGCGATCGCCGAGCCGAACACATAACCGAAAAATCCCGTGAACCCGGCGGCCGTTCCGGCGGCGTTCTTGGGGACGAGTTCCAGGGCGTGAAGCCCGATCATCATCACGGGGCCGTAAACGAAAAAGCCAATCGATATCAGCGCGGCGTAGTCGATCCACAGCGGGCCGTTCGCGTTGAACCAGTAAACGAGCACGCCAAGCAGGGTCATCGCCATGAACAGGATCGTGGCCGGGGCGCGCCGGCTTTTGAAAACTTTGTCGGACATCCATCCGCAGAGCAGCGTGCCGGGGATCGCCGCATATTCATAGAGCGACCAGGCGATGCTCGATTCCTTGAAGGAAAATCCTTTCGCGGTTTGCAGGTAGGTGGGGATCCAGTCAACCACTCCGTAGCGCACAAAATACACAAAGGCGTTGGCGATGGCGATTGCCCACAGATAGCGGTTGTTGAGGACGTTTTTGAAAAAGATTTCCTTGAAGCTGAGGATGCGTTCGTTGTCCGCGGAGTATTTTTCGGGATAGTCGTTTTTATGCTTCTCGATGGGCGGCAGTCCGCAACTTTGGGGCGTGTCCCGCATCAGCACAAACGCGATGATTGCGATGACGCCCGCGATGATTGCGTTGAAATAAAACTTCGCCCCCCAGTCGCCAAAAAGCATGACGCCCCACAACGCAAAGGTCGCTACCAAGCCGCCGCCGACATTGTGCGCGACATTCCAGCCGGCAACCACGGTGCCGCGCTCGCGCGAGCTGAACCAGTGCACCATCGTTTTTCCGCAGGGAGGCCAGCCCATGCCGTTCACCCAGCCGTTCAGAGTTTGCAAAAGGATGATCAATATCAGCGACGAATAAACGGCTTTCACAAAACCGCACACCATCATGATCGCGCAGGAGAGAAGCAGGCCGAGCGGAAGAAAATAGCGCGGATTGCTGCGATCCGACACCGAGCCCATCACAAACTTGGAAAGTCCGTAGGCGGCCGAAAGCCCCGTGATCGCCCAGCCGAGCTGCGCCTTTGTATATTGGGGATAATCCGCCAGGATGTCCGGAATCACCAGCGCCATATTTTTCCGCACCAGATAAAAGGCGGCGTAGCCGATAAAAATTCCAATAAACACTTGGATGCGCAGGCGCTTGTATTCGGCGTCAACGCGTTCGGACGGCAGGGGAGTCGCGGCGGGAGCGGGTTTGAGAAATGAGAACATGGGTGCTTTGTTTATATTAAAAAAATCAGAAATTCTTTTAACCGCGGATGGTCACGGATGAACGCGGAGTAGATACAAGAATCAGGAGGTTTGGTATCTGCGTTGAATTGCGTTTATCCGCGTTTTTTCTGGCCTGTATTGAAGCGGTTTTCGAAAAACACTTTATATTAATTGTCGAATAATTCGTTCAGCGTGCGGGCGAGGCGGTAGCCGGCTTTTACAATTTGCATTTCCGCGAGCTCGTGCGCCTGGTTTATATAATCCTGACCGAGATCGGCGCCCGGCTTGGCCCAGTCGTAGATTTTAACGCAGTCCTTCGCGCTTTCGTGAAACC
Source organism: Ereboglobus sp. PH5-5 (assembly GCF_029504805.1). NCBI lineage: Bacteria > Pseudomonadati > Verrucomicrobiota > Opitutia > Opitutales > Opitutaceae > Ereboglobus > Ereboglobus sp. PH5-5. Next base: position 176,371 of record NZ_JAQFIT010000002.1, read on the forward strand.
AATCGGCGGGCGTGCCCTTGCTCATGGCGATCCGCTCGGCGTTCGAATAACGGTCGAGCTGGTGGCGGTATTCCATGTAGCCCCAGGCGTGAGAGGCCTCGATCAGGCCGGAATCCCAGACGGCGTGATATGTCATTTCCCTGCCCTTCAGCTTCACCTTAAAATTCATTTTGATGTCGGGATACTTTATATGCACGGGGCAGTGCATGTCGCCGGCGAGGTGTATTACAAACTTCAGGTTCAGGTTGACCGTGGCGGCGTCGAGTTTTTTATAATTCTTCAGGGTGGCGATGGCTTTTTCGAGCTCGGCGACCGCGTCGCCGTCCGGCTTGCGTCCCTCGGGCGTGCTTTTCAAGTTCTTGTCAACCCCGCCGGTGTGCCAGGGGTGCGTGTATTTATATTCCGGTGTCCGCCTATATTCATCCATCCATGTGGAATAATATACAATCGACCGGTTCCCCAGGTATTTCTCGATGGTGGCCTTCGCCTTCGGGGTAAGGTTGCACTCGGCGATGTAGGCGATGGCGTCGTGGCCCCTCTTGCCCCAGGCGAACATCGTTTGCGCGGAGCAGAGCGCCAATATTACGAGAGGAAGTATTATTTTTTTCATTTTGGGTTTATATATTAGAATAAGAAGCGATGGTTTATTGGAAAATATAACAGGAGGGGCTCACGCCTGCTCGTCGTAGCCGTCGGCCTTGGCGCCCCACATCAGCAAAAAGCCGCCCATGCCGATGAACGCCATGATGATGATGGCGATGTAGGCGAAGTTCCAGCCGTAGTGCTGGGCGACGTAGCCGAAGCCCACGCCCGAGACGGCGGTGCTCGCGTAGGCGAATATGCCCGTGATTCCGTTGGCGCTGGCGGCGGCTTTTTTGGTGGCCTGGTTGGCCGCCGCGATGCCGACGAGCGCCTGCGGGCCGTAAATGAAAAAGCCCGTGGAGCAAAGGACGGCCAGCAGCATCCACATGGGGGCGGACGCGGGGATTTGCCAGAGGGCGATGGCGCAAATCGCGGCGCCGAGCATGCAAAACACGCAGGTGCGGTGCGCGCGGCCCTTGAGCCAGCGGTCGGTCGCCCACCCCGCCACGAGCATTCCGACGATGCCGGCGATCTCAAACAGGGCCACCAGCCAGCCCGACTTCGCCACGCTCACGCCCTTGGATTGCTGGAGCAGCGTCGGCCCCCAATCGAGCACGGAAAAGCGGACGACATAGACAAAGAAGTTGGAGAATCCGAGAATCCAGATCAGCGGGTTAAAAAACACCTTTTCGCGCAGAAGCGCCAAGTGCTCCGCCGATTTGGTTTTTCCGCTCGTTTTTTTCAATTTTACCGTGGTGCCCTCCAGTTCCGGCAGGCCGACGTCGGAGGGTGTGTCGCGCAAAAACGCAAACAGCCCGATCGAGCCGAGCAGGGCGATGCTTGCCGGTATCCAGAAACACCAGCGCCACGCGCCCGCGTGGTTTTCGCCGGTGCCCATGTGCGCCATGATGTAGCCGCAGAGGATGACCACCAAGCCCGCGCCGATGGAATGCGAGGTGTTCCAAACCGACATTTTTGTGGCGAGCTCCCTCGGCGGCACCCAGTGCGTGAGCAACCGCGCGCAGGGCGGAAACCCCGAGCCTTGCAGGAATCCGTTAACCACCCAAGTGATGCCCAGAAACAAAATCAGCGCGTTGGAAAAGCCCGGTCCCGAGGGTTCGCCGGATATCCACGCGGCAATGTCCACGCCGAAACCGAACGCGAAGTTCGCCAGCGCGCACAAGGCGAGCCCCGTCGCCATGTAAAAGCGGGCGTTGAGCACGTCGGCCAGCATGCCGTTCAGAAAACGCGACCCGCCGTAGACCAAGCCGTTGAGTGTGAGGAAGATGCCAAGGCTTGTTTTTGAAATACCCAAGTCCGCCTCCATGCCGGGCATGGCCATGCTGAAGTTTTTCCGCACAAAATAAAACAGTGCGTAGCCGACCATCGTCGCGATGATCGTGCGCCATTGCCAATACCGAAAGCGTTTCGCAGTTTCGGCGGAGGAGGGGTCTGCTATTTGCGCGGATGTGCTCATTTATGTAGGTATCCCAATAAAAGCGTGCGGGGTGCGTTTTTTAACAAAAAACACTGAAACCTCAGAGTTTGAGCTCTTTGCGAAGGTAGGCGGGGCGATTGGTGGTGATGCTCATCGTGCCGAGCTCAACCCAATGCCTGCCCAGGGTGGGGTCGTCAACCGTCCACACATGCAATTCGAGCCCGGCATCCTTGATCCGCTTCACATCGGCCTTGCTGAGGGGCCAGGTTGCCTGCAAGTCGAGTCCGTTGAAATTGGCGGTCTTGGCCTCCTTGATGACTTCGTCGATCGTGGGCTGCACATAGCCGGGCTTGCGCTTGGCGGGATCGCGGTAGCCCTTGAGATAATGGGCGGGGATTTCAGGGAGCGCCTCATGGGCGGCCTTGAGGGCGTCGTAGTTGAAGCTGATGAAAGTGATGTTGTGCTTGCCGGCGCCGGCCTTGGCGAGGCAGCGGACGAGTTCGGGAACGATTTCGGGGCCGACCTTGATTTCAATGAACATGCGCTTGCCGCTGGGGATCAGCGCGAGCTGCTCGTCGAGCGTGGGGATTTTTTCACCGGCGTATTTCGAGGATTTCCATGAGCCGGCGTCGAGCGCGCGCAATTCGGCGAGCGTGGATTTCGAGGGCGTGAGCTTCTTCCCCGTGGTGCGATTGGTGGTTTTGTCGTGCAGGGCGATGATTTTGCCGTCCTTAGTCAGGTAGATGTCGGTCTCAACGGCGTCGGCTCCCTGTTCCCACGCGAGTTTTTGGGCGGCAAGGGTGTTTTCGGGCGCGTCATAGGAGGCGCCGCGGTGGGCGACGATGCCGACGGGCGCGCCGGGCGCGGAAGCGGCGGACTGCGCTTTATCCTTGCTGGCGCAGCCGGAAAGGAAAGGGAACGCCACAAGCGCGGCGATGACTAGAGCGGATGCTGTGCGGGTTTTCATTTTCTTGGGTGTTGGAATATTGGGCGTTTTATCAAATAAGTAGGCAAATTTACTGGGGATTTAAATAACGCGGGCAACGTTCAAAAGAGAAGGGAAAAAAAAGACTTGTCGATTGGAAAGTTTATATGAATAAATATTTAATCTTTTATTTCAACCACTTTATTTATTACTTCAATATCCCATGCCCAGAAAAGCCGACTATTCCGATGATGAACTCCGCCTGGTAGCCACACTCTACTACGTGGACGGCTTGGGGCAGGCCGAAATCACAAACCTTGTCCGCGTTTCGCAGACCAAAATCTCGCGCATGCTGGCCGTGGCCTTGGAGCGCGGAATCGTCCGCATCTCGGTCGACCAATACAATGCGCGTAACCCCAAGCTGGAACACGAGTTATGCGCCCGGTTTGGCCTGACGGAAGTCGCCGTCGTGAAAACCGCGCCGAACGCGAATCCCGAGACCGCGCGCCAGACAGTCGGCCACTTCGGGGCGCCGTTTGTATCCGAACAGCTCCCAAACTCCGGCACGCTCGCGATGGGCGGCGGGCGCAGCGTCTCCGAATTGGTGCACCGCTTCCGGCGCAACGACGCCCGGCGCCTCACAATCGTGCAGGCAATGGGCAGTATCGATTCCAACGTCTCCTCCGTTGACTCGCTCGAACTCGGACGCTCCCTTGTGAAGCTCTGGGGCGGCGAATTCCTGACACTGAGCACGCCCGCCTTCGTGGAGGACAAGAAAACGCGCGATTTTTTCCTAGCCTCCGAGCAAATCCGATCCGTGAGCGAACGCCTGAAAAAAGCGGACGCCGCGATCGTGGGTGTTGGGCCGCTCGATCTTTCGGTTTATGTTGAACGCAACGTGTTGGATGAAAACGATTTCATTCAACTCAGAAAAATCGGCGCAGTCGGGGAAATCTGCGGACGTTTCTTCGACAAAAACGGCCGCGAATGCGCCTCTTACTGGCGCGACCGGGTGATCAGCATCGACTTGGACGACTTGCGCAAAATCCCGCAAGTAATCGGGATCTCATCGGGAGCCGTGCGCGCCCCCGCCATCGCCGGTGCGCTAAAAGGAGGCATGCTTAAAACCCTCCTGACCGACGAAAGTGCCGCCGAAGCATTGCTTGCAATGTAAAAACGCTTGTCAATCAACGATATAAAAACGATCAGCCCGCATGACAAAGAATGTGAGTGCTCCGCCTTTCGCCTGCGCACAGCCGCGATTACTCCCGTCTTGCCGCATCGCATGCGCGCTGCTTTTTTTCTTCGTAAAATTTTCATGCGAGCAATCGGCATAGATTACGGTGAACGCCGCATCGGCCTGAGCTACGGCGACGAGATCGGCGTGGCCACTCCCCTGCCCGCCCTCACGGATGCCGACGCCGAAAAACGCTGGGCCGCGCTCGGATCCGTCATAAGGCAAAGGCGCATCACCGACATCGTCCTCGGCTGGCCGCTCAACATGGACGACTCCGAGGGATTCAAGGCGAAGGAAGTCGAAAAGTTCGCGAGGCGGCTGGAAAGCGAGTTTCAGCTGCCGGTGCATTTGGTGGATGAACGGCTCACGTCCTATGAGGCCGAGTCGTCGATTCCCAAAGCCCAGCGGCGCGACGTGCGCGCAAGCGGGCTGATCGACTCGCGCGCGGCGACGATTATCCTGCAAGATTTTCTGGAGCAGAATCTGCGCTTGCCCGCGCCCGAAGGCTTTCAAGCCGAAACGGAGGATGATTTGTGAGCGACGGCAAAATAATCCGCTGGAAATGCGGCTGCGCCTACGACGGCGCCCCGTTCGAAGGCTGGCAATCGCAACGCGGCGGGCGCGCGATTCAGGACGTGATCGAGTCGCGCCTGCGCGAGATTTTCGGCGAACTGATTCGCGTGCACGCGAGCGGACGCACCGATGCGGGCGTGCATGCGCGCGGCCAGGTTTTTCATTTCGACGCGGCATGGAAACACGGGCCGGAAAAACTGCGCGCGGCGTTGCGCGGCGGGCTGCCGCAGCAAATCCAAATCAAGTCCGTGCGCGCGGTGCCCGAGGATTTCCACTCGCGCTTTTCGGCGACGGGAAAACTTTACCTGTATCATTTGTATCTCGGCGACGCCGACCCGTTCACTCGGCCTTACGCGTGGGCAATCGACCGCCCGCGTCCGCTCGATATCGAGGCAATGAAAAAAGGCGCGGCGATTTTGCGAGGAAAACACGACTTCCGCGCGTTTTCCGCGCTGAACGGCCCGCCAAAGGAAGACACGGTGCGCGACCTGCGGCGACTCGAAATCGCGAAACGCGGACGTCATGTGCGCATCGCCGCCGAGGCCGACGGGTTCATGTATAAAATGGTGCGCAGCCTCGTCGGCGCGCTCGTGGCGGTCGGCGAAGGCAAGCTCGCGCCCGATGATTTGCGCGAGTTGTTAAAAAGCGGAAAACGCACGACGCGCGTGCAGACCGCGCCGCCGCGGGGACTTTTTCTGGAAAAAGTATTTTATTGAGGCATCCTCGCATCGCGGTTGGATTTTCTACTGTAGGGCGAAGCCTCCGGCTGAGCCGCGAGCATCGCGCAACATTCAAACGATTTCGGCTCAGCCGGAGGCTTCGCCCTACCCTCACTATCGGAAACACCGACGGCACTTCCAATCATGAACCTCGAAAACATCAAACGCGCCCTGCTCGCCTCCTACCAAAACGAAGGCGGCATCAACCATCTTGAAGGCAGCAACCTGCCCGCCGAGGAATCGATCAACCAGCTCGCGCGCGATTTTATGTATGTCCTCTTCCCGGGATTCTTCGGCGAGGACGCGCTTGAGAAAAAAAACGTGCCGGCATTCGTCGACCGGATGCTGGAAAGCATCGAAACGCGCCTCACAAACGACATCCGCAAAAGCCTTGTCTTCGCGGGTGTCGAGGACGCCGAAACGCGCGCGAAGGAAAAAACAATGGCGCTGCTCGAACGCCTGCCGGAGTTGCGCCGCGTGATCCAGACCGACGTGGTGGCGGCGTATGAGGGCGACCCGGCGGCGCGCAGCGTGGAGGAAATCATCCTTGCGTATCCGTGCGTGCTGGTGATCTCGCTGCAACGCATCGCGCACGAACTTTACCTGCTGAACGTGCCGCTGCTGCCGCGCATGTTGACCGAATACGGCCACGAACGCACGGGCACGGACATCCATCCGGGCGCGACAATCGGCACGCATTTCTTTATCGATCATTGCACGGGCGTCGTGATCGGCGAGACGGCGCGCATCGGAAACCACGTGAAGATTTACCAAGGCGTGACGCTCGGCGCGAAGTCGTTCGAGCTGGACGAAAAGGGCCATCCCGTAAAAGGCGTGAAGCGCCATCCGGAGCTGCGCGACAACGTGATCGTGTATCCCGGCGCGACGATTCTCGGCGGCGACACGGTGATTGGCGAAAACTCAATCGTCGGCTCGAACGTGTGGCTGATGCAATCGATGCCCGCCAACAGCATCGCCTATTACCAAGGCGACGCCGCCTCGGTGATCCGCCCGCGCTCGACCAAGGAGCAGCTTCTCGGGGAAACGGGCGATTGAGCGGTTTCTTCGCGCCGTAAAAAAATTCATCCACCGCTTTCCGTTTGAACCTCATCCTTTTCACGCCTGACGATTTTTCGACGGCCTCGCGGGACGCCGCCACGCTCGCAAAAAACGACGCGCGCGCCGCGCACATCATCGGCGTGCTTCGTCGAAAGCCGGGCGACACCTTCGACGCCGGCCTCGTCAACGGCCCGCGCGGCAAAGGCACGCTCTCCGGCATCGCCTCCGACGGCGCGGTTTCGCTCGCCTTTGCGTGGGACAAAACCGAGCCGCCGCCGCTCCCGCCCGTCACGCTTGTCATCGGGCTTCCGCGTCCGCAAACCGCGCGCAAAATCCTTAACGAGGCCACCGCGCTGGGTGTTTCGGAAATGCACTTCGTCGCGACCGCGCGCGGAGAGCCCTCCTACGCGCAAAGCACGCTCTGGACAACCGGCGAATACCGCCGCCATCTGGAGGCCGGCGCCGCGCAGGCGTTTTGCACGCGCATCCCGCGTATTGAGTTTTCGAACACACTCGACGAAACCCTCGCGAGCCTGGCTCGTGACCGGCCTTCGGCGCGACGCGTCGCGCTCGACAACTACGAGTCCCCCGCGTCGCTGGGCGAATGCCTCGCCGCCCCGCCGAAATCGCCGGCCATCCTCGCGCTCGGCTCCGAACGCGGCTGGACGGCGGACGAACGCGACCGGCTCCGCGCCGCGCATTTCGCCTTCGCGCATCTCGGCCCTCGTGTGTTGCGCCTCGAAACCGCGGTCGTCTCCGCCGTCACGCTCGCGCTCGCGCACATGGGGCGCATGTGACAGGCCGCCGCCGCATTTTTCTCGCCCTGTTTCCCCGCCGGACGTAATCCACGGCCATTAACTACGCCCTCTTTCCCATGAAAAACCCAAACATCGCATCATTGATAAAAGCGCTGGGCCTTGGCGCGCTCGCGCTTTCGCTCCCGGCAATCGCCTCCGCGCAAAACGAAACCAAAACCGACGCGCCCATGCTCACCCCATGGGCCGCCGACGCGCAGGCCGGACGCGGCTGGCGGGAATACCCGCGCCCGCAAATGACGCGCGCCACCTGGCAAAATCTCAACGGCCAGTGGGACTACGCCATCACGCCACTCGCCGCGCCCGCGCCCGCCAAATACGACGGCAAAATCCGCGTGCCCTATCCGGTCGAGTCCGCCCTTTCCGGCGTCGCGCGCGAACTCAAGCCCGGCCAGCGCCTCTGGTATCACCGCGCCTTCACGATTCCAAAGGCGTGGGACGGACAGCGCGTGCTCCTGCATTTCGGCGCGGTTGACTGGGAGGCGCACGTTTATGTGAACGGCGCGCCCGTCGGCTCGCATCGCGGCGGCTTTGATCCGTTCAGCTTCGACATCACACCCTACATCAAGGCGGACGGCGGACAGGAACTCGTCGTCGCCGTCACCGATCCCACGAGCGAGGGCGACCAGCCGCGCGGCAAGCAAAAACTCGACCAACAGGGCATCTGGTATACGCCCGCCTCCGGCATCTGGCAGACCGTCTGGCTCGAACCCGTGCCCGCCGAAATGAGCATCACCGTCGTGAAATGCGAGCCCAACCTCGACGCCGGCCTGCTCAAGCTTACCACGCTCGGCAACCGTGTCGCCGTTGGCAAAACACACTACGCCATCCGCGCGCGCGTGCTCGACGGCGGCAAGCTCGTCGCCGAGGCCGGCGGACGCCTGAACCGCGAGCTCAACATCCCTATCCCCGACGCAAAAACCTGGAGCCCCGACTCACCGCACCTCTACGATTTGCAGATCGATTTGTTCCGCGTCGAAAACCCGTTCAAGGGCGAAAAAATCAACCCGAAAACCTGGCAATCCGTGCGTTATTTCGGCCCCGAGGAACAGGCCTTTTACGCAAAACTGCCCGACGGCGCCGTTCAGCTCGACTCCGTGAAAAGTTATTTCGGCATGCGCAAAATCTCGCTCGGCCAGGGGCCGAAGGGCGTCGTCATGATGCTCAACAACAAACCGCTCTTCCACTACGGCCCGCTCGACCAGGGCTACTGGCCGGACGGCCTGCTCACGCCCCCGACCGAGGCGGCGATGCGCTTCGACTTGGACTATCTGAAAAAAGCCGGCTTCAACATGCTCCGCAAACACATCAAGGTCGAACCCGCGCTCTACTACGCGCACTGCGACAAGATCGGCCTGCTCGTGTGGCAGGACATGCCCAGTGGCATGGCCGAGGGCGCCTCGCGCACGCCCGGCGAGGACAGCCAGTTTGTCAGGCGCGGAGGGCAAAAAGAAGCGGTGCGCAGCCCCGGGTCCGCGCGGCAATTCGAGACCGAGCTCCGCGCCATGATCGACGCGCTCTATTCGCATCCGAGCATCGTCGTCTGGGTGCCCATGAACGAAGGCTGGGGCCAATACGACAGCGTGCGCCTCGGCGCCGCCGTGAAAGCCTGCGACCCCAGCCGCCTCGTCAACAACGTCAGCGGCTGGCTCGACACCGGCGCCGGCGACATGCTCGACTACCACAATTACAGCGAGAAAATGCCCGTCATGGAGCGCAAGGACGCGCACCGCGCGCTCGTGCTCGGCGAGTTTGGCGGACTCGGTTATCCCATCGAGGGGCACCTCTGGTGGACGAACAAGCGCAACTGGGGCTACCAGACCTACCACAACGCCGCCGACCTCGAAAAACACTACATCGACCGCCTCTCGCAACTCCGTGAGTTTGCGGAAAACCAAGGCATGTGCGCCGGCGTTTACACGCAAACGACCGACGTCGAGGGCGAGGTCAACGGCCTGCTGACCTACGACCGCAAAATCGAAAAAATCCCCGCCGCCCGCCTCAAGGAAATCCATCAGGCAACAAAACTCTATTAACACCCTCGCAAGGGCGCGCGCGATGCGCGTCCTTGTTCGTTCATGACATCACTGGCTGATTTTTCCGTGGAGGAATTCGCGCGCCACATTGAGGCGCGCGGATACAAGCCCGTGCACGCCGCGCGGGTGTTGAAGGCGTTTTACGAGGGAGACGGCTCGGTGGATTTTGACGCGCTGAAACTGCCCTCGGGACTGGCGGAGCATTTGCGCGGATTTGCAAACGGCTGCGAAATCGCGACGCGCCAGCAAGCGGGGGACGGCACGGTGAAAGTGCTGCTGAAGCTTGCCGACGGGCGCACGGTCGAGGCCGTCATGATGACGAACTTTGCGCCGGATAGCGCGGCGGGGTGCGTGTCGTCGCAAGTGGGCTGCGCGATGGGGTGCGATTTTTGCGCGACAACAAAAACGGGCTTTGAACGCAACCTGACCGCCGGAGAAATGGTCGGCCAGTTCCTGGCGGTCCGTCGCGAGGCGGCAATGGCGGGACGGCGGTTGCAGACGCTTGTTTTCATGGGCATGGGCGAGCCGATGTTGAATCTCGACGCCGTGCTTGAGGCGGTGCGCCGGATTGCGCCAAACGGCATGGGAAATCTCGGCTGGCGGCAGATCACCGTTTCCACCGTCGGCATCGTGCCGGGAATCGACGCGATGGCGACGGCGGACCTGAACATCCACCTGGCGGTGTCGCTTCATGCGCCGGACGACGCCACGCGCGCGCGGCTGTTGCCGGCGGGGAAGCGTTTTCGCGTGGAGGATATTTTGGCCGCGGCGGATCGCTACCAGGCGAAAACAAAACGCATTGTGACGATTCAGTATTGCCTGTTGAAGGGCGTGAACGATTCGCCCGCGCAGGCGCACCAACTGGCGGCGTTGTTAAAAGGACGGCGGATGCACGTGAACCTGCTCCGCTACAATCCGACTGGAACCAGCCTGAGCGGCGCGGCGTATGAGGGCACCGACGAGGAAACGGCGATGACGTTTTTAAAAGTGCTGCGCGAAAGCGGCGCGGTGGCGCATTTTCGCAGACCGCGCGGACGCGACATCGACGCGGCATGCGGCCAGTTGCGAAAACGCGCGGGCGACGCGCGCTGAGGACGTTCCTCAGCGCCCCGCTTCGGTGTATGCGATCGGCGCCTTGTCGCGCGGATGGAAAAACCGCGTCATCATGTAACCGAAAAACGCCAGCGCGCCGCTCACCGCGACAAACCAGTCGCCGTATCGCACATAAAAACTTTCCTTCCCGACCCAGCGCGTGTCGCGTTCAACAACGAACGTCCCGGTGCCGCGAAAATAAATCGAGTCATCCTTGTTTTTCATCATCCCGCGCATCCCGCCGTATTCGTCGATCCAGCCGCTCCAGCCGCTGTTGCCGCAACGAATGACGGGGCGGCGCGTCTCCACGGCGCGCAGCATCGAGTGCGCCGCGTGCTGGTAGGCCGCCCCGCCCTGCCCGAACCAGCCGTTGTTGGTGATGACCACATGCACATCCGCGCCCGAAATCACGTTATTCACGGCGAGACTCGGAAATATATCCTCGTAGCAAACCAGCATGCCCGCGGCGATGATCCGGCGCGGCGTGTGAATGTAGAGCGGTTTGGCCGAGGCTCCGGCCTGAGTGTCGCCCGAGCTTGCGTCGGTTACTTTTTCCAGCCAGCCGAGCAAGGGACGCAGCGGCACGTATTCCCCAAACGGAACAAGATGCCGCTTTTTGTAGCCCTCGGGTTGCACGCCCCCGCGCCCGGCATCGACCACGAAGGCCGCGTTGTAAAAGGTTTCGTCGGGTCGCGCGGGATCGTCGGCGGTAATCGCCCCCGTGAGCAGCGGCGCCCTGGCTTTTTCCGACACATCGACCAGCCATTCGCGAAGCTCCGCGCTTGAGGGCCAGCCAAACACGGCATAAGGCGGCGCCGCCTCGGGCCAGACAATGACCTCCGGGTGAGGCGTCTTTGGCTTCGTCTCCAGGCTGAGCCTGCGAAGCTCCCGGTAGCTCAACTCCTCGTTCTCCTTGGACCACTTGATGGCCGCGGGAATATCGGGTTGCACGAGCTTAAAAACGGCAACCGACTCGGTCCGCCTGGTCATCAAGACATCGGTCAGGGACGGCGTCACCACAAGCAGGAGCATGATCAACGCCATGCTGAACTCGGGACTGCGCTTGCGAAGCCCCGAGTGTTTTTCCTTGAAAATTCGGTGCGTATAGGAGGCGACCGCAAAATTAAACACGATCAGCACAAACGCAATTCCGCCCTGCCCCGTGTAGGAGGCGACCTGCCACAACGAGAGCACATACCACTGGCTCGCGCCGAGCGGCAGCCACGGAAAACCGCCCAGAAACCACGCGCGCGTCCACTCGATGACGACCCACAATCCCGCCAGCCCGAGCATGACCGCGGCGCGCACCAGGAACGGACGCCCCGCGAAATTGCGCGCGACCCACCACACCGCGAGATACCAGACGCCGATCCACGCGCCCACGAACGGCCCGAGCAGGAAAACGCCGGCCCACGTCACATGATGCAGCCACCACAGAATAATCGTCCACGCCACGGCCTGGCTGCCGAGCATGACAAGCGCGTAAGTTTTAAAGCGCGGCTTGGTGAGCGCCCAAAAACACAGCGGCGCGGCAAACACATACGCAAACGCCATCGCCCTGAACGGCGGAAACGAAAGCACGGTCAGCACCACCGTCAGCACGAACACGGCAAGCGGCGCCATCCACCGGGCGTTCAACGCCCAGAATGAGGGTTCGTATTTTTCAAAATCAAAATCGCGAGCTGTGTGTTTTCGCTGCATGGAAGGTTGTGAAACCCGAAAAGATCACCGGCCAGGGCCCCCGCGACAAGAAAGAAGCTGGGGGGCGGAAAAACTAATCGGCCCCCGGCACGCGCGTCCTGCTCAATCGCCGCACGCCACCGCCACCGTCACCGCCCACCACGGACCGCGTCCGCGCACCGCGGCCCAATACCAAGCCGACACATCCGTCCACGCCCCCCCCGCGTCATCACGCCAGCGTTCGCGCACGCGCCAGGTTTCACCGTCCTTCGTCGCAAGAAACTCCGACCACATCACGCCGCTGGCATCGCGGACGAGTCCGCCCGGCTTGATCGCAAATCCGCTCGCCCGAAAACAATCCGCCGCCGGATGCACCCCTCGCGACGCCTCGCGTATCCAGCGCAGCACCACAATGCGCCCGGCACCATCGGCGCCGGTTTGCTTGAACACGCCCGTTTCCCCCGCGAATCCGGAGGCGAACGCGGCGGCGTCCCGGGGATTCCGCAAACGTATCCACGGTTTGCCCTCGAACAACTCCGGCCAGCCGGGAAAGTCCGCGTCCGGCGCCGAGGTTACCGTTCCTTGCTGGCCGATCAACGGCATCACCGCCGCGCCGGAACACATCACCGCAAACACAAAAACCACGGTAGGGCGAAGCCTCCGGTTGAGCCGAACCCGCTCAAATGGCGCATCCAATTTCGGCTCGGCCGGAGGTTTCGCCCCACCCTCGCGATTCGCCCCTTTCAGCCCGAATCCCAGCCACAACAAACCCGTGGCGAGCGCGGCGAAGATTGCCAGCCCCACGCCTTCGTGCGCCCAGACCGGCGCGCGCCACAATCCCGATTCGATAAAAAACAAAACCGCAGCGCGCACCGTGTTGCCGAGCAGGATCGCGCACAATCCCGCGACGCCGAAAAAAAACGCGCGCCCCGCGCCAAGGCGCAGCCACGCCGCAACCGCGCACACCAGCACCCCGCCCGTCCAAAGCATGTGCACGCCGCTGCACGGCGCATCGACCACCACCACGCCGCCGGCCCACTCCAGCGCCACGCCGGATCGTTCCGTTGCGACACCAAACAACGCGATCAACGGCCGCCCCAGCTCCGCGGTCAGCACGCGCAGCGGATACCCCGCGAAGAATTGCAGCGTGGCCGTCACCGGCAACGACAACGCGAGCAATCCCGCGCGGCCCAACGCACCCCCGCCCCGGCAAAACAAAACCGACAGCGCGCATACCAGCAACAGCGCGCGCAACAGCATGGGCGTCCCCGAAACCGGAAACGCGACGGCCAGCGCGAACACGCCCGCGACAATCAACCGCCACGCCGCAATGCGTTCGCGCCACACCGCGCGCGGCGTCAATATGAGCGCGAGCGCCAGCGCGACCAAGCCGAAGCGTTCGTCGCCGCCGTCGCCAAGCCGCGCCACAAACCAGCGCAACACCGGCCAGCCCGCAAGAAGCACGCCGGCGCATGGAGCGGCTTGCCCGCGCAATTCGCGCACGCTGTCGTTCACGCCGCGCCTCTCCGCATTTTTTGTTCGCGCTTGCGCCACATCACCGCGGCGACCATCGCGGCGACGATCAGAAGCGCGACCGTTTCCGGTTCCGGCGATGTGGGCACGCTGTCGGCGGCGTCCTCGGTGACTCCGACCGCGAGCTCGCTCACGCCCTTGGGCAGCGGCAAAGCCTGCGTTACTTTTTTCGCCTGCGACGCGGCATCGGCGGACAAACGCGGCGTCAAATCAACCGCGACAAACGAGGTGAAGGGCGTCAGCAAGTTGTATTTCAAACCCAACTCGATGATCGCCGCCTTTTGTTTCGGCGCGTCCGCGCGCAACGCGTGCAAGTCCTTCAACTCCCACAAGCGTTCGCGCGCCCAGAGCAGCGCGAGCGTGCCGTTCGCGTTCAGGTCAACGGCGTCGGCCACGGAGATTTCCGTGCTCCATTCGCCGCCTCCGGTTTGGCCGCCCAGCCGGATTGTCTGGGTTGAGGGGTCAATGTGGTCGGGCCATTTGCCGCACATCACGATGGGGCGCTGCGAGAGCACGTCGGGCGCGCTGAGCGAGCCGCCGGCGAACTCGACGCGCACGTTGGTAAGCACGGGTGACTCGATCATGTTGCGAAATTTCCCGGCGGCGTTTTGCGCGCGTTTTTCATTTTCGATCACGGTCGGCTCAGTGCGCCCGGCGCGCGCGAGGCGCTCGATCAACTCGCGATTCACCGAGCTGCCGATGCCGAACGCGAACAGGTTGGCGTCGCCCAGGCTTTCATGCACGAGCGCGTAGGCCTCGGCCTCCAGATCGACATAGCCGTCGGTGATCACGACGATGTTGCGCGACACGCCCGCGCGCGTCCGCGGCAGCGCAAACGCGCGCTTGAGCGCGGGCAGCAACTCGGTGCCGCCGCCGTAATCGTTGTATTTGCGCCCGCTCTCGAAAAGGGCGATGGCGGCGGCGATGTTTTCAGTCGTGGCGGCGACGGAGGTTTCAAAAAGAGTGCGACTGGAGCCGGAAAAAAGCAGCACGTTGAACGTGTCGATGTCGCGCAAGTTAACCAGCATTTCCTTGAGAAGGCGTTGCGAGACCTCCAGCGGAAAACCCCACATCGAGCCGGACACATCCATGACAAACACATAGTCGCGCGCGGGCATTTGCGCGGGTTCGACGCGCGCGGGCGGCTGCACGGTGAGAAGAAAATAATTTTCGCCCTTGAACGAATCGACCATGAGCCCCGTGGCGAGCGCGCCGCCCGCGAGCCGGTAGCGCAAGATAAAATCGCGGTTCATAGCGATGCCCGCGCGCGGCGGCAGCGACACGCGCACGCCTCCGCCGACCTCCTCCGTGTCGATGCGGTGCGAAACGCATTTCATCTTTTGCACGCGGGTGCCCGCGAGGATTTCGGCGGTGAGCGTGAAGACGGGCTCGTTTTCGCCGTCCTCGTTTTCGCCCAAGTATGCCAGGCCTTCGCCACCGAGGCGCTTGGAACCGGCGAGCGGGTCGAGCGGAAGCGTCTCCTGTTTTTCCCGGACGGGCTTGGGCGCTTTCCTTGTGTAACGCGGCCCGACGACCGTCGGGAAAACCCATTCGTATTCGCCCTCCTCGGGCGTGATGAGTTCGTTGTAGCGAAGCTCCACGGTCACCGTGTCGCCGGGCAGGATGTTGGCGACATTCATCTCGAAAACATTGCTTCGGTGCGATTCGAGAAGCGACGCGGTTTTGCCCTCGCGCCTTGCCTTTTCATAGGTTTTGCGCGCCTCGGCCTTTTCCTTGATCTGCGCCTCGATGCGCCGTTCGCCGACGGTCATTGTCATGCCGTGGACGGCGGCGCGCGTGGAGGCGGGAAAAATGTAGCGCGCCTCGAGCGGCGTCGCGCCCTCGTTCTGGTAGGTTTGCACGACGCGCACCCCGGCGATCACGCCCGCGAGCACGGCATCGACCTGCGTGCTTTTGAGCGGGAGCGCGTCAACGCCGTCCTCCGCGCCCCTCACTTGGAAATAGGGCGAAAGCGAAACATCGGGATCATCCAAATCGGTCGGGCCGTCCGGCGCGGCGACGACCGTGATGCCAAGCGCGATGAAGCCGAGCAAAAGCGCCGCGACGAAAATCAGGGCGCTGAGTTTTTGGTTGGAGTTTTTTGGCGCGAAGTGATGCGAAGATTTTTCCATGCGCGCGAGCATGCGCGCGCTGCGTGAACTCAGTATGAAGCCCGCGTGAAGTCGCGATGAAATCGCCGCGGTTCCACGCAAGGTGTTGTTTCAAATCCGGGATTTTTGGTTTCCTTAGCGGACAACTGAGCCGGATGCCGGAAGGGTTGTAGTGAAAGCGCTTATTTTTTTGCGCAGGGGCATGGGGTTGGCCTCGATTCTTAATTGCGTGCCGATCGGGAACGGGCGACCGATGCCAATCGCCACGCCTTTTTCGTTGGCGAGATAGGGCTCGGCAAATAACTGGCGCGGAACGCCGCGTGTCTTTTTGCCAACATAGGCGTGATAAATCGCCCATTTCGACTCGCCGGTTGGCGAGGGCACATAACAGGCGTTGCCCGTGCCGACGACTTCATCCGAGGCCTTGAAAATGGGCTTGTCCGCCTTTCGCCAGTGGGCGGGATTCATCGGATCGTCGCCGGTCAATTTCATCAGCCCAATCGCGTAATGCGGCGTCCAGTAACCACTGCCCGCGTAAAAGAGATAGAGCGCGCCGTCGTCGCCATAAACCGGCGTGCCGCCCTCGACCACTTCGGGATACATCCCCGCCTTCCCCGGGCCGGCGCCGCGTTTTTCCCACGCGAGCGTCGGTCGGCAAATGATGGAGGGGTTTCCCGCGATGGTCCAGGGATTGAGCAGGCGGTCGATGCAGATGATTTGGTAGCGGTCGCCGGTGTTTTTGGATTGGGCGTCCCCGACTTCGCTCACCCAGATGGCGTAGAGGTTGCCGTTGTGCTTGAGGATTTTCGCGCCGCCGCACCAGGTTTTGTTGAAGGCGCTGTCCTTTGCGGCGGCTGTCACCCGCGTGGCGGTGTGCGGTTTGCGGGCGCCGGTCGCCTCGCCGTAGGGGCCGAGCGGGGTGCCGGAGAGCGAGCGGAGCACAAACATGCGCTGGCCTTGCGAGGGGCGTCCGCTGCCGTCGTTGGCGGAGAGGTAAAGATACCAGCCGGCATTTTCCGCGCCGACTTCGCTTTCGGAAAAGTGATAGATTTTTGGGGACCAGAGGTTGCGAGACCACGGCTTGCCGGCGGAGGGTTTGTAGATGACAACCGATTTGGCATGCGTCAGGTCGGGGAGGTTGGCGACTTGCCTCATGTTGAGCTGCGAGCCGCCGGTGGCGGTGCTGTAATAAAAACCGTCGTGAAAAAATATCCACGGATCGGCTCCGCGAATGAGCGGGTTGGTGAAGGTGAGCGCGCCGGCGTTGCGTTTGTCGAGCAGGCCCGGCGAGGCCGTCAGCGTGGAGGTTTTGTTGCCGCGCAGTTCGCTCGCGCCGGTGACGGCGATGGCGCTGGTGAAATCGCCGCCGTTGATTGTGAGCGCGTAGTCGCCGGCAAACTCCGCGCCGTTGTGACGCGCGGCCGCGAGGCCGGCGTGAAAAACGCCGTTGTTAATTGTGACGCGGGCGTCGCCCCGAATCGACGCTTTCGCAAAGCCGCCGAGCACGGCGACGCCACCGTAAAACACGCCGCCGTTGATCGTCATCTCCGCGTCGCCGGTGTGCCGGCCCGAGCCGGCGGCGCACACCGCGCCGTGAAATTGCCCGCCGTTGATCGTCACACGGAGCGTGCCGGTTGTGGGTTCGGCATTTTGAAATGTGCCGCCGGCCACGATGTCCCAGCGTCCGCTGTCGATGGTGACATCCGATCCGCCCGCGCCGCCTAACGCGCCGACGATGCTTGGAAAGCCGCCGCCTTCCGTCGGCTCGCAGGAAACATCGCCGCCGAACACAACCTTGCGGGCGTTGCAATAGATGCGGCTTGTTTTGGCATCCGGCGCGATGACGAGACCGGCAAATGTCGTCGGACCGTTGACGGAATAGCTGCCGCCGATGACCAGCCTGGCGCCGTTTTCCTTCCGGTAATCCCTTCCGCCGTGAACGCTGGTGATGGTGATGCGCGCGTCGTGCGTGGGCGCGAGGAATTTTTCACCGAGCCTCGCCGGACCGCGCACGACGATTGTGCCGCCGCCGGAGAGTTGTTCGAAGGCCGCGGAAAACTCGGCGTCGCCTGCGGTCGCGTCCGGACCGCCGACAAAGGCGACACGCTCCGTTTGCGCCGCCGCGAAAACTGAAAGCTGAATGCCGAAAAACAGAATCAGGCGCGCGGGGAGTTTCATGGGACGGGCGGTGCGGTGCGGTGTGTTTGCGATGTCATTCGACGCGACTCGAATTAAATCGACTTATGTCGATTTGTGTCGAGTCGCGTCGGGCGGGCGGGCGCTCACTTTTTCTTGTCTTTGTCGATCAGGGTGACTTCCCGCATTAATTTGTAGCCGAGGATGTCGCGGATTTCGACGCGCCCGGTGAAGGTTTCGGTTTGTTTTTTTGCGTCGCCCTCGATGCGACGGGCGATGGGATCTATTTTTTCGCGATAGGTGTCGAGGGCGGCGTAGTTTTTGAGCTGCACCATGGACATCACGTTAAAATCGTCCGGCGACGAGGCCTGGCCGTAGAGGATTTTATAATCCATGATGATGCCCTCCTTCTTCGCCTCGTCGAAGACGGCCTTGAAGGTCTTGGAGATGCTTTTGAAGTAGGCGTCGTGCATGCCGTGCTTGAGGCGCACGAGGATGATATCCCAGACGGGGCCCTCGGTGTAGGGGGCGTTGCTTTGGGCCGGCGCCGGGAGCGCGGCAAAGATGGCGACGATTGCGGCGAGGAGTATTTTTTTCATCGTGATTTTTTTATTTGTTGTTGTCTGCGGAAGGAAGGGGCTGGCGGTTGCGGGCGTAGTCCGAGGGGAAAAACGCGCGCGCGGTGACGAGCAGCGCGAGACTGCCGAAAACATAAACGATTCCGAGCATCGAGATGCCGATGTTGAGCGCGTAGGATTGCTTGATCACGCCCAAGATGAGCGGGGCGAGCGAACCGACGCCGAAGGAAAATCCGGCCATCATTCCGGTTGCCGAGGAGTGGTGGCGCGGCGAAGTGACGTCGAAGAGCGACGCGTAAATATTGGAGTCGTAGAGACCGCGGAAGAAACCGAACGCGCCGAGCGTCGCGTAAACGAGCCAGAGGCTGTGCGTCGCGCCCATGAGGTAGAGCGTCGGCACGCACAGCAACAGCGCCAGACCGGACAGCTCAATGCGGAAGGAGGGGCGGTTGCCGACAATCTTGTCCGAGACACGTCCGCCGAGGAGCACGCCGACAAAGGAGAAAATCTGGTAATAAAGCATGCTGAACAAACCGGCTTTCGCGGGCGTGAGGCTGAACGGCTCCAACTGCAAATACGTGGGCATCCACGCGAGGCAGCCCATGTTGACAAAGGTCGAGCAGCCGAGCGCGAGCGTCAGCACCAGCGCGGTCGGCGTGCGGAACAAGGCGCCGAGGACGGCGCTGATTGGCTCGCGCGCAACGGCGACGGCCGTTTTGGGCGCGTCTTTCAAGCGGGACCACATCAACGCGACGAGGACAACACCCGCGCCGCCGAATATCCAAAAGGAGTGCTTCCATCCGTAATTTCCCGCAATCCAGCCGCCCACCCAGCCGCACGACACCGCGCCGAAATACTGCGCGGTCTGGTAAATCGCGAGCGCCTGCCCGCGCGTCTTGACGTGATACTGGCCGATGAGCGCGGTGGCGGCGGGGAGGAAAAACGCCTCGCCCACGGCGGTCGCCAGGCTGCGCACGACGATGAGCGAAACAAGGCCGTTGGTGAAGCCGGTGAGCATCGTCGCGACGCTCCATGCCAGCAGGCTCCACAGGATGATGCGGCGTCGGGAAAAACGGTCGCCGACGAAGCCGGCGATGGGCATCATCACCGCCATTGAGGCGATGAGCACGGTGTTCACCAAGCCCGTCTGGATGTCGCTCAAGCCCAGCGCGTCCTGCACTTGTTTTTGGACGACGCTGTAAAGCTGGCGGTCGGCCTGGTTCATGAAGTAGGCGAGCCAGAGCCAGACAACGATCTCCCATGCGAAGGGGATTTTTCTTTTGGTCATGTTTTTTGGGTTCGGTTAATTTTTTCCGGCCGCGCGCGGGGCGGGGTTTTATTTTTCCGCGGCGAGTTTTTTGTAGAGTTCCGCGTCGTAATCGATGAGGTCGTTGATGCCGCGCAAGTGGCTGACGGTCACCCAGGGGAGCCAGGCGCGATGACGGCCCTTGCCGCGCGGAAGGTCGAGCCAGCAGTGTTCCTGCTGCCAGCCGGGGCCGCGCGTGCCGCGCAGGTCGCCGGGGCGTCCGGCCATGACCTTGGTGTTGTGCAGGAGGATGGCGGCGACGTCCATGTAGTGCCGGTCATTGCTTTCGCGGGAAAGGCGGGCGTAGCTTTCAACGTCCCATGTCATGTAGGCGTCCGCCCCGGTGTGGCCGGTGGCGACGAGTTGCATGCCGACGGTGGACTGGCCGATGGGCCAGTGGATCTGGCTTTGCTTGGCGTCGGAGGGCATGGGCACGTTCCAGATATACATCCAGGTTTCGGCGATGTCGGCGGCGACGCGGGCGCGGTCGAGCCACTTCGGCTCCTTTGTGAGCGCGTGCAGTGCGAGGTAGCCTTCGAGGGAAATCGTCGCGGCCTCCTTGTCGATGACGTCGGGATTGTCGCTGGTGCCGCCCGCGAAGCGTCCGCGATCGTGGCCGGACTGCCACGCGAAGTCGCCGGCCCTCAACGCGGCGTCGAGGTAGGGCTTGTGCTTGGTGATGCGATACAGTTGCGCGTAGAAGGGAACGACGTTGTAGGTGCTGGTCGGGGAGCCGTCCTTAAGCGCGCCGCTGAGCGGCTTCCAGGAGCGCGGGTAACCGCCGCCGGCCTGCTCCTGCTTGAGAAGCCAGTCGGCGAATTTGCGCGTCCACGCGAGCCATTCGGGATGCTGCCTGCCTGCGCGTTGTTCGCGTTCGTAGGCGCGCATGAGCGATTTCATGTCGTCGCAAAAGCTGCGGAGATAAATCGAATTTTTTTCAGGGTCGATCGGCTTGTGCGCGGCGACCTCGGAGACGGCGTATTCCCCGGTCGAGAGGACAAAACCCTCGGCGACAGGCGGGTCAACGGGCAGGCGAAGGCTGGTGGCGATGATTTTTTCGGCGGCCTGGCGCAGCGTTTTCGAGCGCTCGGACGCGGGGTCGCGGTCGGCCTCGACGAGCATCATTTCCGCGGAGCCGATGGCGTAGCCGAGGAAGCCGATGATCAACTTCGTCTCGGGATTCGACGGCGGCTTGGGATTGGCCTCGGACGCGGCGAGGAAGCGCACGCCGGCGCGGTCGTCCTTCTCGACGTAGTTTTCCATCAGCATATCGACGAAGTTGGCGCGCAGTGTTTCGACGGGTTGGGGGTTGAGTTGGGGTTTGAGTGTTTGCCAGGCCCAGCGCCAGTTGGCGGCGATGAGGTCGTTGGTGTCTTTGGCTGTCGAGAGGCGGAAGGTGACTTCGTAGCGTTGCGTGAAGCCGTCCTTCAACGGGCTGAAGCGGTAGCGCCAGAGCTGGACGGCGGAGGTTTTGTGCGCCTGGCCTTTCGGGCCGTAAGTGAGCGAGCCCTCGGAGCCGGGATAGGCGTAGCCGATGACGGTGGCGTTGGAGCCTTCCTCGGCGATGATGGCGCCGAAGCGAAAATCTTCGCTGGCCATCGGCTTGTGCGTGAAACTGAGGCCGTCGGCGCAATTGGTGGCGCCGTCGGGCGCGGAGTCGAGGACGGCGACGCTCGCGCCGTTGGGCAGGCGCGTGGCGAGCAGGGGCGCGGGCAGGCGGTCCTCGCGAATCCAAACGGTGTATTTGCCCTTCTTGTAATAGTTGGCGGCGCCGAAGGAGTTGTCGCGCAGGTGGTCGGAGTTGCCGTAAATCGCGCCGGGGACGAACCACTCCATCTCCGGCCACGGACGCGCGCCGCCGACGCGCATGCCGATGACGCTGTTGAAGCCGCCGGGCGCGTTGCCGCGCACGCGCACCTCGCGGCGCAGGCGAACCGTGTCGCCGGAAACGGTCCAGCGGTCGGTGAAGTCAAACTCGACGGCGTTGTGCGGCGTCAGTTTGCCGGTGTCGGCGGCGTCCGCGCGCAGTGTTCCCGTGCCCAGCCACTCGCCGCGACCGGTCTCGCGCAACTGCGCGTAACCGGCGCGCGCGGGCGCGAGGCCTTTCTTGGACGCGCCGTTCCAGAATGAAACACGCATCGGTCCGTTTTGTGTGAGGACGGCCTTGCCGGAGGCGGCCGTGAGGCCGAAGGAGCCGTCCTTGTTTTTGATGACGGAAACCTTGACGTTCTCCGCCGCGGTCGCGGAAAGCGCCGACAGAAAACAGAAAACGGTGAGGATTATGGATGCGGGTTTCATTTTGGGATTGGGCGTTCGTGTTGTTGCGATTGTTGCGGTGATGGGTTGCGCGCGTCAGTCCAGCGTCAGGACAACCTTGCCGGCGCTGACACCGTCGCGCAGCAGGGCGTGCGCGGCGTTCGCCTCGGTGATCGGCATGATTTTGTAAATCGTCGGGCGCACCTCGCCCGTCTCGATTTTCGGCCAGACGTCCTTCACGAGATTCGCGAGGATTTGCGCCTTCACCTCCGGCGTTTTGCTGCGAAGCGTGCTGCCGATGAGGCGGATGTTTTTCATGAACATCGTGCGCAGGTTCACCGGGCTGATGTCGCCCGCGAGCGTGGCGATCATGATCCAGCGGCAGGCGTAGGCGACGTGCGGGAAGCACTCGCCGACTTTTTCACCGCCGAGGCAGTCGATCGCGAGGTTGAGCGGACGTCCGGCGTCCGCCTCGCGCTTCAAAACGTCGGCGATGTTTTCCTTGGAGGTATCGACAACGACGTCGGCTTTCAGGTGGGTGATTTGGGCTGCCTTTTCCGCGTCGATGACGGTCGTGATAACGCGCAGTCCGAAGGCGCGCGCCATCGGGATGATGACGCTCGCCAGGCCGCTCGCGCCGGCGTGCATGAGGAAATTATAACCGGGTTTGCAGCCGCCCTCGATGACGAGATTGAGGTAGGCGGTGGCGTAGGCCTCGGGAAGCGCGGAGGCTTCCGCCAGCGAAAGCCCCTTCGGAACGGGCATGAGCATGGAGTGGTGCACCGCGGCGAACTGGGCGTAGCCGCCGCCGCCGAGAAGCGCGCAAACCTGGTCGCCGACTTTCCAGCCGCCGGGTGTGCCGGCGGGGACTTCGGTGATTTCGCCGGCGATCTCGAGGCCGGGCCAGTCGGGCGCGCCGGGAGGCGGCGGGTAGTTGCCCTCAACCTGCATGAGGTCGGCGCGATTGACCGCGGCGGCGCGCACTTTGACGAGCACTTCGCCCTCTTTTAAGATCGGGTCGGCAACATCCGACCACAACAGCTTTTTATCTTTGATGATGATAGCTTTCATGGAAAAAATTTTCTTTCTCATCCGATCCAGTCGAACCGGGGATTTTGTTTTTTGATAACTTCGGCAAGACGGGCGACCTCCAGCGCGTCGGAATTTTTTATGGGAAACGGAACGCCGTCGCGAATGGCCGCATGGAGGTGGCGGGCGAGTTCGATTTCAACATGATCCCACATGTTCACGTCCGGCGTGACGGCGCGGGTTTCCTCAATCCACGGGAGCTTTTCGGCGCCTGCGTGCCAGGGGGCGTCCACGGGAAGGTTGCCCGTGCTCGCGGTTGCATCGTCCCAGCGGAAATCCGGCGCGAGGTAGCGAAGCCGAATCTCCTTTTGCTCTTGTCCGCAAACCAGCGTGCCCCTGTCGCCGTAAATCGCGCAGCACGGCGCGGGCAGCGCGACGGAATTGCTGATTTCGATTTCGACAACAACGCCATTTTCCGACTCGAGCATGATGCGCGCATGGTCGTCGGCATCGCCCGGCGTGAGCACGCGCCGCAAATAACTCCACACATTGCGCACCGGCGAGCCGGCGAGAAATTGCAACGCGTGATCGAGCAAATGCGGCCCCCAAACACTGAGCTGTCCGCCGCCGCAATCGAGCCGCATTTGCCAGTCGGTGCGACGCATGAAGGTGTGGTGCTTGGCGAGTTTCACCGCGTAAACATTTCCCAAGATTCCATCGCGGACGATTTCGAGCGCGTTTTGAAACGCCGGCTCAAAGCGGTGGTTGTGTCCGCAATAAAGTTTGCCGGGATACTCGCGGACGAGCCGTTGCAAAATCGCGTAGTCCCGCGCGGTGACGCCAATCGGTTTTTCCAGCAAAACCATTTTGCCGGCGGCGAGCGCCTGCTCGGCATGGCGCGCGTGGTCGAGCGAAAGCGTGGCGATGATCGCCAGCTCCATGTCCGGATCGGCGATGAAGTCCGTGAAATCCGTGTAAGGTTTTCCGTGATACTTCGCGGCGGTTTCGCGCGCGCGATTTTCGTCGATGTCGCAAAACGCGACGGGTTGATACCGTTCCCGATTGTCGGAGAAAAACCGGCAGTGTTGCGCGCCGATGCGGCCAAGGCCGCAGACACCAAACTTGATGGGTGCCGACGATGTCTTCATTGCGCGACTGGCGTGGTTTGAGGTTTGCCAACGGCGTAACCGGAGGCGGCGAGCAGGACTTCCTGCACGAGGCAGTCGTGGTTGCCGTTGAGGAGGATGTCGGGTGAGGCCGGGGCCTTTGTTTCGCCGCGGATGGTTTGCGCGAATTCGAGCAACTGATCCTCGTAGCGGTCGCGGACGGGGCCGAAGTCGAGCGTGTGCGCGCCGGCCTCGCGCTCCTCGTTGCCATCGAGCAGGACGAGGCTCATTTGCAGCGGCTGCCCGTCGAATCGTTCCAGCGGGCAGAGCTCGACGGAGCCCTTGGTGCCGCAGATTTTCAAGCGGCGTCGCTCAAGGCCGCCCACCTCGCGGCTGCAGGCGCGGAGCGTCACGGTGGCGTTCGGGTAATCCAAAATCGAGACGCAGTTGTTGTGAATGCCGGGCTTGTCGCCGGGCGCGGTTTTCATGAGGGGGAAAACACCCGACGGGCGTCCGAGCAGCGAGACAACGAAGTCCACCAAGTGGCAGCCGAGATTGAACATGAGGCCGCCCTGGAACTTCCCGATGTAATCCTCGTAGGACTCGTTGCCGTAGTTGTGGCTCATGCTTGCCTGAACCTCAAAAATTTCGCCGAGCCAGCCGCGTTTTGTCACGTCGAGAATCCAACGCATCGCGGGGTTGCCGCGAAACATGTAGCCCATCTGGAACGCGAGGCCGCGCGCCTCGTAATCGCGACGCAGCCGCGCGAAGGGGGCCAGCTCGTCGCCGCCGGGCTTGTCCATGTGAATCGGGAGATTGTGCGCAAGGCAGCGATTCGCTGCCGGCACCAGTTCGGAGTTGGGAACCTCGACGGCCACGGCGTCCAAGCCGGGCATCGCAAAAAGCTCATCCTCGGTCAGGCGCGGCAGGCCCTCGTAGGCGGATTCCTCCTTGTCCCAATGGATGTAGTTCGCCGCGCGCGTCGTGGCGCGGTCGTCAACGACGCCGACGATTTCAAATGCGTCCGGCCGCAGGCGCAACGAGCGCATCTTGCCCGCGGCGTGCTCATGGCTCACGCCGAGCTGCGCGATCTTGATCGGTTTCATTTGAGCAACCTCCAGTCGAAGACCGCGCCGATGGGGAAGTCTTGCGGGGTTTGCGCGAGCGACGTGTAAACGGCGGGCGCGTCGAGCGGCGAATGGACGGCGGAGAGGATTTTCGCCATGTCAATCCGTCCGTCGGACATGAAGTTGTGGACGGCGCGGGCGTCGTCGCGCCAAGTCCACGCGTGCGGGCGCGACTCCTGTTCGGGACGCGCTTGCGTGTGCGCGCCGATGAGCTCCACGCCGGGGCGGTGCACCTCCTGGTAAAAATCAATCGCCGCGTCCGAAACGCGCGTGCAGCCGAGCAACGCGACGCGACCGAATCTCGCGGCAAATCCGAGCGACTGCTTCAGCGCGACGGATTGCCCCGTCACCTCGATGATCGCGTTCACGCCGCCGCGCGCCGCCGCGCGGACTTTTTCAATATAATCCGCGTCCGCGGGGTTGAACACATGATGCGCGCCAAGCGACAGCGCGAGCTTCCGGCGAGCCTCGCTCAAATCCGACGCGATGCACGGCGCGGCCCCGGCGATGCGGCACAGCGCGACCGCGAACACGCCGAGTATTCCCAAGCCGACGACCGCGGCGCTCTCGCCGATTTCGAGCCGCGTCTTGCGCAAGCCGCCGAGCGAAAACCCGCCGATCACGCCGAACACCGCGTGCTCGGAGGGCAGCGCGTCGTCGTCGATTTTCACGAGGTTGTTTTCGGAAATGTAATTAAAACTCGAATGGCAGCTCCCCCAATGCGTCAGCACGCGGTCGCCGGCCTTCACGCCGCGAACATTTTTCCCGACCTCGGCGACGCGCCCCACCCCGCTGTAGCCGAGGCGTTTTGGGAATTGTCCGGGCGCCGCGCCGGGACCGCCGAGGTTTGGCAAGTCCATCAAGTTGGCGCGTTCCGTGCCCGCGCTGATGGCGGAGATTTCGTTTTCCACGAGCGCCTCGTCATCGGCGACGCCGCGCAGCGGCTCGTCGGTCAGCTCCGCCTTTCCTGCGGAAACAAACTGGATGATTTTTCGTTTCATGAGATTTTGCCTTTGGGTGTAAGTTTAGGGACGAAGTGGGTAGGAGAGGTTTTGCGCGAATTGCGACGGGCGCGAATTCTTCAACGCCGGACATCTTAGCAGAAATGTTTTCACCACCGTCATTGAAAATGATTTTTGTTTTTCGAGTTTTTGAAAAATATTTCAAAAATCCCGTTTTATTTTCACAAAACGAGAAAACAACGTCATCCCGGGAGCGCGGGCGTCCCGCCCGCATGTTTGGAGGCTTGTGCGGCGCGACACGCCGCGCCGTCTTGCGGGCAGGATGCCCGCGCTCCCGGGGCAAGCGTGGTTTTGAATATCAACGCGCACGGATTTGGGGTGCAAAAAAGCGGCACGGAGGATGTCCGTGCCGCTTTGAATTTTTTTGGCGAGCGGTGTCGAGGGCGCGCGCGAGGCGCGCCCCCACGCGCTTACTTGATGTTCGCGTGGTATTCCTGGAGCGAGTAGATCGGGCGCGTGGGGTTTTTTATTTTCACGGCTATGCCTTTCGCCGCGGCGTGGGCGGCGGCGAGGGTCGTCATGTAGGGGACGCGGTGCTTGATCGCGGCTTTGCGGATATACGAGTCGTCCTTCTTGCTCGCGCGTTTGCTGATCGGCGAGTTGACGATGAACTGCACGAGGCCGTTCTTGATGTCGTCGGGGATGTCCGGGCGGCCTTCGCCGATTTTGATGGCGAGGTCGGCGGCGATGTCGTGCTCGGCGAGGAAGGCGCGCGTGCCCACGGTGGCGCGGAGCTTGAAGCCGCTCGCGATGAGCGTGCGCGCAATGTCGATGACTTGCGGCGTGCGTTCCCACACGCTCATGAGCACGGTGCCGGCCGAGGGGAGCGGATTTTGCGCCGCCTCCTGCGCCTTGCAGAAGGCGAGGCCGAAGTCGGCGGAGAGGCCGAGCACTTCGCCGGTCGAGCGCATTTCGGGCCCGAGGATCGGATCGACTTCGGGGAACTTGTCGAAGGGGAGCACGGACTCCTTCACGCCGTAGTGCGGGATGGTTTTGTGCGCGAGGTTCATCGACGGGATCGTGGCGCCGAGCATGAGTTGCGTGGCGATGCGGGCCATTTGCACGTTGCACACTTTCGAGACGAGCGGGACGGTGCGGCTGGCGCGCGGGTTGGCCTCGAGCACGTAAACTTTGTCGTTCTCGATGGCGTATTGCATGTTCATCAGGCCGACGACTTTCAACTCCTGCGCAATCTTGCGTGTGTAGGTGTTGATGGTTTCGAGGTGCTTGGGGTCGATCGAAACGGGCGGGATTACGCAGGCGCTGTCGCCGGAGTGCACGCCGGCGAGTTCGATGTGCTGCATGACGGCGGGGATGAACACATCCTTGCCGTCGGCGAGCGCGTCGGCCTCGCATTCAAGCGCCGACTGGAGGAAACGGTCGAGGAGGAGGGGGCGCTCGGGCGAGACGTCGATTGCCTTGGCAACGTATTCGCGGAGCATGTCCTCGTCGTAGATGACTTCCATGCCGCGTCCGCCGAGGATGAACGAGGGGCGGATCATGATCGGGTAGCCGATCTTGTCGGCGATGGCTTTCGCCTCGTCGAAGGTGGAGGCCATGCCGGACTCGGGCATGGGGATTTCGAGGCGCTCCATTTTGTGGCGGAAGAGGTCGCGGTCCTCGGCGTCGTCGATGGAGTCGATGCTGGTGCCGAGGATGTTGACGCCGTTGGCGGCGAGTTCGCGGGCGATGTTGAGCGGGGTTTGCCCGCCGAACTGCACGACGACGCCGAAGGGCTTTTCCTTGTTGTAGATTTGGAGGACGTCCTCGACGGTGAGCGGCTCGAAGTAGAGTTTGTCGGAGGTGTCGTAGTCGGTCGAAACGGTCTCGGGGTTGCAGTTGACCATGATGGTTTCGTAGCCGGCGTCGCGCAGGGCGAAGGCGGCGTGGACGCAGCAGTAGTCGAACTCGATGCCCTGGCCGATGCGGTTGGGGCCGCCGCCGAGGATCATGACTTTTTTCGGATTGGCGGTCGAGACGCAGGGGCGCGCGGCGTCGGGCGCGCCGTAGGTGGAGAAGTAGTAGGCGGCGTTTTCCACGCCGGAGACGGGAACGGCCTCCCAGCTTTCGACGAGGCCGAGCGCGACGCGGCGTTCGCGTATTTGTTTTTCGGATACACCGAGAAGTTTCGCGAGGTATTTGTCGGCGAAGCCGTCGAGCTTGGCCTGCTTGAGGAGGGCGTCGAATTCGGGGGAGGAGGGGAGCGCGCGCGTCTCGCGTGCGGACGCAATCGTCCCGGTTGCGCCATTGTTCGGGGACGCGTGCGCGGATGAGGATTCGGACGAGGAAGATTCGGGCGTGACGCCCGAATCGGCACGCGGGACGCGTGCGCTCCCCGGAAGGGAGTCGCGCGTTGCGTGGGCGAGGATTTTTTCCTCGAGTTGCACGAGTTCGAGCATCTGCTCGATGAACCATGCCTTCACATGCGTGATGGCGTGGACCTCATCGACGGTGGCGCCTTTGCGGAGCGCCTCATACATGACGTAGTGGCGCTCGCTGGTGGGGGTGCGCAGGTGCGCGAGGAGTTCGTCCTTGGAGAGGTCGTTGAAGTTTTTCGCAAAGCCGAGGCCGGAGCGTCCGTTTTCGAGCGAGCGGATGGCTTTTTGGAAGGCCTCCTTGTAGGTTTTGCCGATGCTCATGACTTCGCCGACGGCCTTCATTTGCGTGCCGAGCTTGTCCTGCACACTCTTGAATTTTTCGAAGGCCCAGCGGGCGAACTTCACGACGACGTAGTCGCCGGAGGGCGTGTATTTGTCGAGCGTGCCGTCGCGCCAGTAGGGCAGGTCGGCGAGGTTGTGCCCGGCGGCGAGTTGCGCGGAGACGAGCGCGATGGGGAAGCCGGTCGCCTTCGAGGCGAGCGCGGAGGAGCGCGATGTGCGGGGGTTGATTTCGATGATGACGATGCGTCCGGTCTTCGGGTCGCGGGCGAGCTGGACGTTGGTGCCGCCGATGACGCCGATGGACTCGACGACCTTGAACGCGATGCGCTGGCACTCCTGCTGCACCTCGACGGGGATGGTGAGCATGGGCGCGGTGCAGAACGAGTCGCCGGTGTGCACGCCGACGGCGTCCACGTTTTCGATGAAGCAGACGGTGACCATTTTGCCCGTGGCGTCGCGGACGACCTCGACCTCGAGCTCCTCCCAGCCGAGGATGGATTGCTCGATGAGGCACTGGCGCGTGAGCGAGAGATCGAGGCCGCGCGTGACGATGGCGCGAAGTTCGTCGATGTTGTAAACGAGGCCGCCACCCGCGCCGCCCATGGTGTATGCGGGCCGCACGACGACGGGGTAGTTAAGCTCGGATGCGGCTTGCTCGGCTTGCTCGACGGTGTGGATGATGCGGCTGTCGGGCAGGCCGATGCCGAGCGAGCGCATGGTTTCCTTGAACACTTCGCGATCCTCGCCGCGCTCGATGGCGTCGAGGTTCACGCCGATGACGCGGACGTTGTATTTGGCGAGGATGCCGGCCTTGGAGAGGGCGATGGAGAGGTTGAGGCCGGTCTGGCCGCCGAGATTGGGGAGGAGGGCGTCGGGTTTTTCCTTGGCGATGATTTGCTCGAGGCGCTCGACGTTGAGCGGTTCGATGTAGGTCGCGTCGGCCATGACGGGGTCGGTCATGATCGTGGCCGGGTTGGAGTTGACGAGGACGATCTTGTAGCCGCAGGCGCGAAGCGCCTTGCAAGCCTGGGTGCCCGAGTAGTCAAACTCGCAGGCCTGCCCGATTACGATCGGCCCGGAGCCAATGATGAGGACTTTGTGGATGTCGTCGCGTTTCGCCATGTGTGTGGAAGGATTTGTGTAGGTTCGGGGCGCGAGTGGTAAATATTTCGTAACGCGTAGTCGATGGAAATTTTTGTAATAAAATTTGGAGGCGCAAAATTCCCCGCTCAGCAGGCTATGCGCGCCTCCGCGACAAACGCACCGCGCCCGAGTGCGTCGCGCGCGCATTCCATCATCTCGCGCACGGCGTCCGCCGTCGCGTCATCGCGCAGCAACGCAAAACACGCGCTTCCGCTTCCGCTCATTCCCGCCGCCACGCCGAAGCGTCCGCGCAGTCGTGCCAGCAGCACCGGCAGCGCCACGAATTTTTCAAACGCCACCGGCTCCATGTTGTTGAACAATAAACCCTCCGCGCCCGCCGTCGTATTTTCGAGCCACGCCGCAAGCCGGGCTTCCGCATTTTTTTCAGCCAGATAGCTCTCCGGCGCGCGCGCGGCCATCCGGCGATAAGACCATGCGGTGTTGATGCTCACATCCGGTTTGAAAATCAGAACCCGTCGCCCGGCCAGCCTTCGCGCCGCGCCCCCGGAGAGCGGCTCCGCGCGTTCGCCCCGTCCGCGCATCACGACCGGGCCGCCGTGCAAAAACAACGCGCAATCCGACCCGATCCCGCCCGCAAGCTCAGCCAGTTGCGCACGCCCCAGCGGCCGCCCGGCCGCATCGTTCAACGCGCGCAAAACCATCGCCGCGTTGCTGCTTCCCCCGCCAAGCCCCGCGCCCGTCGGAATCCGTTTGTGCAGGGAAAACTGCGCGCCCCTCCCCCACCCGCTCGCGTTGCGAAACGCCTCCGCCGCCCGCAAAACCAAGTTCGTCGCATCCACCGGCACCGCGGCGTCCGCGCATGTCAGTTCAAACGGCGCGCCCTCGCCCATAAACTCGATCCGTATTTCGTCGCCAAACGACACCGGCGCCACGACCGACAGCAAATCGTGAAACCCGTCCGCCCTCCGCCCCGTGATGGCGAGGAACAGGTTTATTTTTGCCGGGGAAAAAATGGACACCGTGTGCACGTCGCGCCCATTCAAACACAGAACTCCCCGCACCTTGCAACACTGCTGACCTTCGTGCATATTTATTTTTGCAAAACAGACAATCATCCGCTGGACACACGTCCGCATTTTGCACAGCGTCGGTGTTTTAGTTTTTCGCCCTTCCCTCCCAAGTCCTCATCAAAACAACACCATGCGCACATTACGTCTCGTTGTATCCGTCGGCATCGCCGCGGCCCTCGCGCTGGGCGTCATCGGCTGCGCGAAAAAGACGCCCGCAAGCATCCCGCTCTTCAACGGCAAGGACCTCGAGGGATGGATCGTCTGCGCCAAGGATGGCAACCCCAGCGCCGCCAAAACTTGGGGCGTGAGCAACGGCGTAATCACCGACACCGGCACCCCCGCCGGATATCTCCGCACCGCGCAACGCCACTCCAACTACCGCCTCACCGTCGAATGGCGCTGGCTCGGGGCGCCCGTCGATGCGGACGGCAAACCCAGGCGGCGCAACAGCGGCGTGCTCCTCCACATGCAAGGCGAAGACGAAGTCTGGCCGAAATCCATTGAGGCCCAACTCATGGAAGGCAACGCGGGCGACTTTTATGTGTTCGGCGGAGTCGTAACCAAAGAACTTTTAGATCTGCGTATGAAAGCCGAGGCAACCAACGATGGTGTTCAAATAAAAAACGCGATCAACAATCGCCTCCTCGCAAAAAAATCCCCGTCATCCGAAAAACCCGCCGGCGAGTGGAACACCTGCGAAATCGTCTGCGCCGGCGACACCATCACGCTCATCGTCAACGGCGTTGAGCAAAACCGCGCCACCGGCGTCACCGTAAGCGAAGGCCACATCTGCCTCCAATCCGAAGGCGCGCCGATGGAATTCCGCAACATCACCCTCACACCCCTCAAATAAACCCACTTTCGGCGCGCCAGCGCTCAACTGAAAACTGTTAACCGCAAACTCATCATTAACCACTAAAACCAAAACTCATGACACAACTCACCCGTCGTAAATTCCTCGGAACCGCCGCCGCGATCTCCGCCGTGCCGCTCCTCACAAAACTCCCCGCAGCCGCGTTTGCAGCCGGCTCGGATCGCATCAAGGTCGGCGTCATCGGCACCGGCGGACGCGGCGTCGGCGCCATGCGCAACTGCCTCGCCGCCGATCCCTCCGTGGTCGTCTGGGCGCTCGGCGATGTTTTCAAGGACCGCGTTGATGAAGCCCGCGAAAAACTGATCAAGGGCAGCCCGAAAAGCCGCAAGCCCTCCGCCCCGGTTCCGTCCGACCGTTTTTTTGCCACACCCGAGCGCTGCTTCTCCGGATTCGACGCCTACAAACAAGTCATCGCCTCCGGTGTTGACCTCGTCATCCTCGCCGCCCCTCCGGGCTTCCGCCCGCTGCACCTCGAGGCCGCCATCAACGCAGGCAAGCACGTCTTCGCCGAAAAACCCGTCGCGGTTGACGCCGCAGGCGTGCGCAAAGTCATCTCCGTCGGCGAACTCGCCAAGCAAAAGAGACTCGCCATCGTCGCGGGCACGCAACGCCGCCACGCCGCCAACTACCTCGAAACCATGCGCCGCATCCACGACGGCGCCATCGGCGAGCTCGTCGGCGGCCAGTGCTACTGGCTCCAAAAAGAACTCTGGCACCGCGGGCGCAAACCCGAGTGGACCGAGATGGAATACCAACTGCGCAACTGGCTCTATTTCACCTGGCTGAGCGGCGACCACATCGTCGAGCAACACGTCCACAACATCGACGTCATGAACTGGGCCTTCGGCGGCCCCCCCGTGAAAGCCCTCGGCATGGGCGGACGCCAGGCGCGCACCGATCCGAAATACGGCGACGCCTACGATCACTTCTCCGTCGAATTTGAATACGCCAACGGCGTGCGCGTGCAAAGCCTCTGCCGCCAGACGCCCAACGCCGCGGGTCGCGTCAACGAGCGCATCGTCGGCACCAAGGGCTACGCCATGGCCGACGGCAAAATCTTCGGCGCAAACAAATGGAAATACGACGGCGACACACCCGACGCCTTCAAGGACGAGCACGTTGACCTCATCAGGAGTATCCGCGACGGCAACCCGCTCAACGAAGCCAAGCGCATTGCCGAGAGCACGCTCACCGCGATCCTCGGGCGCACCTCCGCCTACACGGGCAAGGAAATCAATTACAACTGGATACTCAACGCCTCGAAACAAGACCTCACGCCGTCGCGTTACGAACTCGGCGCCGCGCCCGAAGTCGTGGTTCCCATCCCTGGCGTGACGCCGCTCGTGTGATTTTGACTTCGCCAATCGCAACAAGGGGCGGCGCTTAGCCGCCCCTTTGTTTGCACGACCCGCCTTCGCCCCAACCAGCCCTCTTGACAGCGCGCGCTCACTTGCTTAGTTCACGTTTCCCGTATGGAGGCTGTCCTCGAACAACCAGTGCTGGTCTTAAATCGCCTTTGGCAGGCGATTAATGTGATCGGCGCCAAACGCGCCTTTGCGTTGCTTGCGCGGGGACACGCCCAAGTCGTCCATCATCACGAAGAGGACTTCCATACCTTCTCGATGATGGACTGGATCGACTTCTCGCACCACAACCCGCCCCTGACCGACAACGAAATCGTCCACACCCCCACCCGCCGCATCCGCCTGCCCCGCGTCATCCTGCTCACCTTTTTCGACAAGCTCCCCTGCAAGGAACTCAAGCTCACGCGCAACAACGTCTTCGAGCGCGACAAGAACCAGTGCCAGTATTGCGCAAAGATTTTTCCGCGGGAGGAACTCAACCTCGACCACGTGATTCCGCGCCACTACAACGGACGCACCACATGGGAAAACATCGTCTGCTCCTGCATCCGCTGCAACACGAGAAAAGCCAACCGCCTCCCCCACGAGGCTGGAATGCGCCTCATCCGCAAACCGCAAAAACCCAAATGGCGCCCCGTGATCAGCCTCATGCTGAGCCGCCACGACCGCGAAATGTGGAAGGACTACCTCGACCTCGCATACTGGAACGTGGAATTGGAGGAGTGAGCCGGCGCGTTGCCGTTTTTCACAGGGGCGTTGCTTGCGACTCCCAATTCGGCATCACAGGCCGAAAATTCCTAAAAAATTCCCGCTTGCCCCGCCCCAATCTTTCCCCATCTTTTTGACCTCTTGCGGCACTCACTCATGTCAAGCCGGCGCGCCGCATCGCTTCCGCCGGCCTCAGTAACCGTTAACCTTCAACCAAACGGCTTCACACGAAGCCTCCCGCGAAGGGCCGGCGTCCCGAAGCGAGGCGAAGGTTCCGCGCGACGCGTCCCACGGACGCACTGAAAGACACACATGAGTCAAATAATGAAAGATCTGCTCGCCGAATCCAGCTTCGACAAGCTCAAGGAAGGCCAGATCGTCCCCGGCACCATCACCGAAATTCGCCAAAACGAAGTTGTCGTCGATATCGGCGGCAAATCCGAAGGCCTCATTCCCGCCAGCGAATTCATCGACATCGGCGAACTCCAGATCGGCTCCCAGATCGACGTTTACGTTGAGAAACTGGAGGACAAAAACGGAATGCCCACGCTCTCCTACGACAAGGCCGAGCAAAAGAAAAACTGGGACAACATCCTCACACGCTTCCCCGAGGGCTCCATCGCCTCCGGCCGCGTCCGCGCCAAGGTCAAGGGCGGCCTCATCGTCTCCATCGGCGTTGACTCCTTCCTGCCCGCCTCGCACATCGACGTGCAGCCCCCCAAGAACCTCGACCAATACGTCGGCCAGACCTACGATTTCAAGGTTCTCAAAATCAACCTCGACCGCAAAAACATCGTTCTCTCCCGCCGCGAGCTCATCGAGGAACAGCGCACCAGCAAACGCCGCGCCCTCCTCGAATCCATCGAGCCCGGCCAGGTCCGCAAGGGTGTCGTCAAGAACATCACCGACTTCGGCGCGTTCATCGACCTCGACGGCATGGACGGCCTCCTCCACATCACCGACATGAGCTGGGGCCGCATCACGCACCCCTCCGAAATGCTCAAGCAAGGCGAGGAAATCCAGGTCATGATCATCGAAGTGAACCGCGACAAAGAGCGCGTTTCGCTCGGCCTCAAGCAAACCACCAAGAATCCTTGGGACGACATCGAGCAAAAGTTCCCCGTCGGCGCCAAGGTGCACGGCAAGGTTGTCAACCTCGTCCCCTACGGCGCGTTCATCGAAATCGAACCCGGCGTCGAAGGCCTCGTGCACATCACCGAAATGTCCTGGACCAAGCGCATCACGAAACCCTCCGAACTGCTCAAAGTCGGACAGGAACTCGACGCGGTTGTCCTCGGCATCCAGAAGGACGAGCAAAAGATATCCCTCGGCCTCCGCCAGCTCGAAGCCAACCCGTGGGAAATGGTCCGCCACAACTACCCGATCGGCGCACGCGTCCACGGCAAGGTTCGCAACATGACCACCTACGGCGCGTTCATCGAGCTCGAGGAAGGCATCGACGGCATGGTTCACGTCTCCGACATGAGCTGGACCCGCAAGGTCAACCACCCGTCCGAAATGCTCAAGAAGGGCGACGAAGTGGACGCCATCGTCCTCGACGTCGATCCCTCGCAGCAGCGCATCAGCCTCGGCATGAAGCAACTCTCCACCGATCCCTGGGCCGACATCGACGCCCACTTCAAAATCGGCGACGTTGTCACCGGCGTTGTCACGAAGATCACCAGCTTCGGCGCCTTCGTGGAGCTCAAGGACGGCATCGACGGCCTCGTGCACATCTCGCAAATCAGCGAGGACCGCATCGAGAAGGTCAAGGACGTGCTCAAGCCCGGCCAGGAAGTCACCGCCCGCGTCATCAAGATCGACACCGCCGAGCGCCGTCTCGGTCTCTCGATCAAGGCCGCCAACTACTCCGCGGAGCAGCTCGCGTCCGAAACCGCGACGCTCGAGGCGCTCACCCGCGACAGCAGCGGCGACATGATGAACCTCGGTGACATCCTCGACGCCGCCTCCGGCGACAAGGAAAAATCCGCCGAGTAAGCGGACGCTTCATTCATCAGCAAAAAACACTCAACAACATCAAGCGCCCGGCCCAAATCGCCGGGCGCTTTTTTGCGCGCAAGCGCCAGCTTGCAATGCCATTTGCGAGTGAGATTTAGACCTGAGGAGGAGGGGGCGTGCTTGCCGGACGCACCGAAAATCACGAGAGGAAAACAACACGGCGGTTGGCAGAATGTCGCTAACGCCCGGAACGGCGAAACCGCCCAAGCGTTGACGGCACCAAAGAATAAATCCCATCCGCAAATGGCAACGGCACCGCGGCAGGGCGAAGCATCAGGCGGAGCCGAAATCATGGTGCGCACGGATCAGCCGGGAGGCTTCGCCCTGCCGAATCGTGTTTCGCACAGCCCTGTTCGGCGCCGGATCGTTGGGCCTTACCAGATCGTCACGATGTCGCTGCCGCCGCGCCGCATTTTGTCGCCTTCCTTCACGTCGAAAGCCTTCCAAAATTCCTCAAGGTTTGAGAGCGGTCCGCGCACGCGCCACTCGGCGGGTGAATGCGGGTCGATGACGATGAGGTTGCGACGATACTCGGGGCGGCGCACTTCGCGCCAGATGCTCGCGTAGCTGAGGAAGAAGCGCTGCTCGGGCGTGTAGCCGCCGATTTTTGCGCGAGATTGCCCGGCAAGCGCGCGTTGGAGCGCGGCGTAGGCAATTTTCACGCCGCCGAGGTCGGCGATGTTTTCGCCCTGCGTGAGCGTGCCGTTCACATGGAGCGCGCCGTCGAGCACGGTGTAGTTGTTGAACTGGTCAATTATGACCGCGGCGCGCTTGTTGAAAGCCTCGGTGCTTTGGGGCGTCCACCAATCCTTCAGGTTGCCCCGGGCGTCGTATTGGCGGCCCTGGTCGTCGAAACCGTGCGTCATTTCGTGTCCGATCACGGAACCGATGCCGCCGTAGTTGACGGCGTCGTCGGCGTTGGCGTCGAAAAATGGCGGCTGTAAAATGCCGGCGGGGAAAACAATGCAGTTCTCAACCGGGTTGTAGTAGGCGTTGATCGTGGACGCGGTCATGAACCACTCCGTGCGATCGACGGGCTGGCCGATCTTCGCGAGGTTGCGGCGCATTTCGTAGGCATTGGCCGCAAAAACATTTTCCACATACGATGCGTCGCGGCTGATCGTGAGCGTGGAATAATCGCGCCACTTGTCGGGATAACCCATTTTCACGCTAAATGAGTTGAGCTTTTCGAGTGCGCGCGCGCGGGTTGGCGCGTCCATCCACTCAAGCGTTTCGATGCGCGCGCGAAACGCGGAGCGAAGGTCCTCGACGAGCTTGAGCACGCGGGCCTTTGATGCGGGCGGGAAATATTTCGCCACATAAAGCTGCCCGAGCGCGTCGCCAATGCCGTCGTCGATGCTTTCCGTGACACGCTTCCAGCGCACTTTGATTTCCTTTTGTCCATTGAGCGCCCGGCCGTAAAAGGCGAAGTTTTCATTGACGAAATCGTCGCCCAGGCAGGGTGCCGCGCCGCGGACAAGATTCCAGCGCAGGTAGGCGCGCCAGTCGGCGAGCGGGGTTTCGTTGAGCTGCGCGGCAAACGACCGCATGAAGTCGGGCTGGCCGACGTTGACGCTGCGAACATTGCGCGCGCCAATCGCCTTGAAAAACGCGGCCCAGTCGAAATCGCCGGTGATTTTGGCGAGGTCGGCGACGGCGGTTTTGTTGTAATTGGCCTCGGGATCGCGAAGCTGCACGCGCGTGCGCGAGGCGGCGGCGAGCTTGGTTTCGAGATTCATCACGGCCTGCGCCGCCACGCGCGCGGTCTCGGGCGGGTCTCCCGCGAACACAAGCATCTTTGCGATGTGCTCGACGTATTCGGCGCGCAATTTTTTCATCTTCTCGCTGTCGGTAAAATAATAATCGCGGTCGGGCAGGCCGAGCCCGCCCTGCGTGACTTGCGCGAGGTAGGACTCGCTGTCCTTCTCGTCAGCGTCGACGTAGAAACCAAAACTGTTGCGCACGCCGATCTGCTTGAGCGCGGCGATGACCTTGATCACATCGGCGCGTGATTTGATGCCCGCGATCAAGTCGAGTTGCGGCTGGATGGGTTTGACGCCCGCGGCATTAATCGCGCCTTCATTCATGCCGCTCGCATAAAAATCCCCGACCATGCGCGCGGGCGAGCCGGCCTTCGCGGAAGCGGCTGCGGCGGCATTCTCACAAATCTCGTGCAGGTTTTTCTGCGTGCGGTTGATAAGCTCGTAGAAGCTTCCCCAGCCAAGCTGGTCGCCGGGAATCTCGACCGTTTTCAGCCAGGAACCATTGGCGTATTCAAAAAAATCGTCCTGCGGGCGAACCGAGGAATCGATGGCGCCGAGGTCGAGCTCGGCGCGCAGGGCGAGAGTGAAAATGAGCGATGCGGCCAGAAGAGGTAATGCGCGAATGATGTGGTTTCTCATAGGGATGCGATTTTTCGTTGATGCCGGATGAATACGCCCGGCGCGCGGATTGCGCAAGCATTCTGGAATTGCACACGCGTGACATAGTCCAGACACTGCCGGGCTCCCAATTCTTTTATGAAGCACCCCAAATTATTTTCCCTCAAATCACCGCGCCTTCGCATTGCCATGATTTTGACCGTCGCAATGATGGGCGCGGTTTTTTTCGCACCCGCCGTTTTCGCCAAGGATCGCCGTCCGGAAGTCATCAAACAAACGCAACCGATTTATCCGTGGAGCATGAAAGAAAGCGGCATGACCGGCGAAGTGACCATTCGGTTTTTTGTGGATGAATCCGGCGATGTCGTTGATCCAGTAATCATACGCTCAAACCACTCCGGCTTTGAGCAGGCGGCAATCGACGCCGTTTTGAAATGGAAATTCAAACCAGGGATAAAAGACGGCAAGGCGGTCAAGACGCGCATGCAAATACCACTGGTTTTCCATTTGGATGGCGAAGAAGGAAGGAACGCCTACTCCTACACCACACCCGGCCCCTCCAAAAAAGACATCTCCAAAATGCCGGAAGGCTACCGCTACGATGTCGCGCCGAAGCCGCGCAGCGTAATCTATCCGGTTTATCCCTACGAACAGTTGAAAAACAACACCAAGGGCAAGGCCAGCGTTGCGGTGTTGGTCGACGCGCGCGGGAAAGTCAGGAAAATGGAGATCATCAAGCAAAGCGCGCCGGAGTTCGGCCTCGCGGCGCTTGCGGCGTGCGAGTATTTCGAGTTCGAGCCCGCCACCCTGCAAGGCCAGCCGACCCATGCGATCATAACCGTGTCGCTTGAATTTAACAAAGGCTCCAAGTTCATAACCGGCGAAGACCGCGACATGCTTCGCATTGAGAAAAAATCGCCCGAAAAAATCATCCCCGCCGGCAAACTCGACGCCATGCCCAAGATGATTGCCTCGCGGCAGGCACCGTTTCCTCTGGCGGCGTTGCGTGAGAACCTGACCTCGGGCGAGGCCGTGGTGGAGTTTTATATCGACAGCAAGGGCATGGTTCGCCTCCCGCGCATCGTCTCCAACACGCATCCATCCTTTGGATACATCGCCGTGCAAACCATCGCGAACTGGCGTTTTGAACCGCCCCGCTCGGAAGGAAAACCAGTCATCACGCGCGCACGCGTGCCAATCAATTTTGTCCCCAAGGTCAAAAAAACGCGCGCCAAATAAGCCCGGGGGCAAACGCAAACCGAATAAGACCGCGCTTCTCCGCTCGACGCGGCGCGCAAACTCGCGCTTTCTCGCTGGCATCATGAAAATCAAATCCGCCGAATTCCTCACCAGTGCGACGACGCTTCGCAACTGTCCGCGCGCCGACTGGCCCGAGTTCGCCATGATCGGGCGATCCAACGTCGGCAAGTCCTCGCTCATCAATATGCTCACCGAGCGGCGCAACCTCGCCAAGGTTTCCGCCACGCCCGGCAAGACGCGCCTCCTGAATTTCTTCACCATCAACAACCGATGGCTGCTCGTTGATCTGCCCGGTTACGGCTACGCCAAGGTCGCGCAGGAAAAACGCGCCGATTTCAACGAGGCCGTCGCCGGCTATATCGAGGGACGCGAAACACTGCGCTGCGTTTTCGTGCTCATCGACTCGCGCATCGAGCCCCAGCGCATCGACATCGATTTCATACAATGGCTCGGCGAGCGCGACATGCCCCACGCGCTCATTTTCACCAAGACCGACAAACAATCGCCCACCGCCACCCGCGCCAACATCGACCGTTTCAACCAGGCGCTCTCCGCATGGCGCGCCGAACTGCCGCCGACATTTCTCAGTTCGTCCCAAACCAAGGCCGGACGCGGCGAAATCCTGCGTTTTATTGAGCAAACGATGGCCGCATGAGACATATTGGCCGGTTTGTGAAAAAAAACCTTGAACTTCGTCCCGTGACAGAAGATTTTCCGCCTCCCTGTTTCTGGTAGGATACTCAAGTGGCCAACGAGGGCAGACTGTAAATCTGCTGGCTTACGCCTTCCCTGGTTCGAATCCAGGTCCTACCACCACTTTCCGCCTCCGAGAAATCGGAGGCTTTTTGTTTGGGCAAAATTACGCGCCGCAGTCGCGCCCCCACTCCGCTACATTCCGAAAATCTTCTGCAACCGCCGCCAGACTCCGGCGCCGAATTGGCGCAGCCGGCCCTTGTCATAACGCCCCTGCCCCATCGCGGTTTTTTGCACAAGAAACATTCCCTCGCCGACAAACAAATCGTCGTAAAGCGGGCTCAGTCCGCGGCAGTAACGCCAAAGTGATTTTACCCGAGTGGGACGGTAACGCACCGCCGCCGAAAACCCCATCGTCGCCCACGCCTCGGCGCGCTGCACGGGACGTCGCCCGTCCTCGCGCGGTTCGGGAAACTCCGCCTGCACGCCGCGCTGCCCCGCCACAATCAAGCGGCACGGCCCCGCAAATTCAAAAAATCGAAACTGACCCGTCACCCACGCGTGCACACTGAAAAAACGCCAGTGGCTGCGAATCACCAGCGGCGCATCCGCCGCGCGCACGACACCCGCAAGATAACGCGGACGCAGCACCAGCGAGCCGCCCTTCGGCACCCGCACGACGGCCAGCTCGGCGCGCCGTCCGCGCAAATCCGCGCCCTCGCCCTTCCACTTGCCCGCGCCACGCAAAGTCACGCGCCGCGTTTTGTCCGCGGCTTCGTTGCGCAACTCCGCCAGACGCGTCAGGCGGCACGCAATGTTCATGAGGGGGAATCGCGCTTTCAGCCAAAAACGATTGCGCCGCGCCAGTTCCTCATCGGCCGACTCCACCAGCCCGGGTCGCACGCACAACAACTCGCCCGGCATCAACTCGACCGTCACCGCCCTGCCCTCCTCGTCAATCGCCAGCGCCACATCCGCGCGTTTCGACAGGCGCAGCGGTTTCCGGCGAATCACAAACGGCGGGGCAAGATAATACAGCGCAAACCTGCCGGCAAACGGCCACGCCATCCAAACACCGAAAAACCAAAACGCGAACCGGCGCCCGTGCTTTCCCTCCCAAACCAAGAGCGCGTAAAATTTGAGTTCGGAGGTTTCCGCCTCCGTTGCCGTGATGAGCCGCCCGACACGCGCCAGCGCAATCTCGGCGCGCTGCTGCGCCTGCGCCGCGTCCACCAGCTCCTGCCGCAATGCGACGATGCGCTCGGACGCCCCCGTTTTGATTTTTTCCTGCTCAACCCGCTTGCGATCGTTCAGCTCCTGCTCCTCGCGGGAACCCGTCCAGCGCTTCCATTCGCTCTCGAGTGATTTGTGCAGCTCGATCGCGCGCTCGGCCTCGACGACCTTTTGCTGCTGCGCGTCCAGCTCGGCGCGCAACGCCTCGATGCGCGCGTCGGTTTCCTCGCACAATGTCGCGATTCTTGCGCGCTCCGCGGAAAACAAAGCCAGCTCGCGGGCGCGGCGTTGCGAAAAATCGCCGTCGTCGTGCGCATACAACCACCATGCCCACCCCGCCAGCCCGAGCGCCGCAATCACGCAGGCCGTGATCGCGCGCTTTAACAACCAAAGAAAAAACTGTGACAGATGCGAGGTCACTCCGGCCACGTTTCCATTTTCCAGGCGCCGTCCCAGAACATCCATTCGAGCCGCGTGCCGGTCACAAAATGCCGCGCCACGCCGGCGCGCTGCTCGTCCGTGAGGCGCTCGCCCACGCGGTTGACCACATCGAGCACCTGGCGAACCGTCGCGCCGAATTCATCGCCGCCATACGTGTCGATCCATTTTTGATAAAGCGCGTTGGGCGAACCCGCGGCGGTGAGCGCCTTGCCCACTTCCCAGTAAACCCAGTAGCACGGCAGAAACGCCCCGAGCGCCTCGTGATACGGACGCTCCTGCGCCACACGCAAAAGATACGATGTGTAGTGATGGCACGCGGGCGCGACGGGCGCGGCGGCAACCGCCTCGCGATCAAGTTTCCACGCCGAAAAAAAGCCCTCGTGTAACGCGCGCTCCACGACGATGGCGTTGGTGCCATGTTGCGCGAACATCATGAACTCGTCGTCGCTGGCAGCCCTTGCGCCGATGAGCGCGAGGCCGCGCCCGTAATCGCGCAGATAGTGCGCGTCCTGAAGCACGTAATGCCTGAACGCCTCCGCCGGCAATGTGCCGTCGGTTAGCCCGCGCAAAAATGGATGCGCCAGAATTTTCTCATAAACCGGCAAAGCCGCCTGCCAGAGGGAATCAGTGAATGTGGACATCGTTGCAAAAATAGATGCGCTCCTCACGCTGCCGCTCCGTGCCGGGCAACCCACGCAGCCAGCGCTGGGGGAAGCGCGACGCGCGCGCGATCATCCGAGCGGATGCAAACATGCTCCGTCCTCACAATCGCCGCGCGCTTGGCGGGCGCGCCCTCGACGGCGAGCCGGGTGATTTCATAGTCAATGCGATAGGCGTCGTCCGAAAGCGCCGCCGGTTTGACCGCGATCGAAATTTTATCCCCGCAAGCAAGCGGACGCAAATAGTCGGCGCTGCTTTTTGAGATGGGAATGACGATGCCGTTGTCGGAAAAAAACGAGCTCAGCTCGATGCCCGCCGCCGCAAGCGACTCCTCGTAGGCCTCGTGGCAAAACGAGAGATAGTTTGCGAAATACACCACGCCCGCGGCATCGGTGTCCGCAAAATGGATCGTGCGCTGATGGACGAACGGCATTACTTTACGATGAAGTCCTTGAGCCGGGCGTCGTTTTTGAACAGATCCACCGCCTTGACCTGGTCGAGTGTTTTGAGGTGCGTGTTTTGAGGATAATTTTTGACGGCCTTGGCGAGAACCTTGCGCGCATCGTCATCGCGGCCGAGCATCACAAGCGCGCGCAGTTTGCGTTCGATGAAAACGGGATTTTCCGCGACTTCCTTCAACTGCGCGTCGCACGCGGCGAGCGCGCCCTTGTAGGCCTTGATCGCGCCGGATTTGTCGCCGAGGCGGACGCGCACCTTGCCGAGCTCTATCCAGTAGTCATCGATCGTGGGATTGAGCGTGGTCGCCTGCGTGAGCGATTTTTCCGCGGCCGTGTAGTTGCGCAGAAAGTTTTCCATGTTGGCATCGCTGGCGTGCTTTGCCGCCTGGTCCTGGTGAAGTTTGGAAACTTCCTTTTTGCCGCCGCCGCAACCGGCGATCAGAACAAGAACGAGCAACGCGGTGAGGGTGCTTGTGATTTTTTGCATAAACTGGGGGTAACGTGAAACGAAGAGCGGCGCGGCTGGCAAATGATTCTTCAAAAAAACTCGCGCCCTCGATGGCTCCGCTTGCGCATGATTACGCGGCAACCGCGCTCCAGAAGCGGCATTCGTCGGAGAACTCGCGCACGGCGCGCGACTCGGCGCTCACTTTGCTGCGCAACGAATCGAACGTGTGCCGCCAGCCCGTCACCGCGAGGTCGGCGAGAATCTCGGCGCGCGTGGGCAGGTGCATGAAGGTGCGCCCCGTTTCGTCCTCAAAATAACGGTCGCCAAACTCGACAAGGCACGGGTCCTGCCGCCCCTCGGCCCAGCGATCCGCCTCCATGCGCCAGAGGATGTGCTCGCCCGCGCCGCCGCACTCGCGATCGTGCGTGGTGAAGAGCAACGGCGCGCCGGGCTTGCAAACGGCGCGCAGCTCAAGGAGCGCGGCGATGCGGTTTTTGCGTCCGGGGATTTGCATCAGGCCGTTGAACATAAAAAGCGCGCCCTCGAACCGCGGCTCGCCTCCAAAGCCGCCGGCTTTGCGCAATCGCGTGGCGTCGGCGAGATGCACGCGGATGTTCGCGCCGGGCGCGCGCTCATCGACAAGGCTGCGCGCCTGGTCGACAAGTTCCTCCGCAAAATCGAACGCGGTGATGTTGCGGTAGCCGAGATCGTGCAGCCCCATCGTCACGCGGCCCGCGCCGCAACCCGCCTCGATGAGCGGCGCGTCGGGATTGGTGAAAAAACGCTGGATGAGAATGCTCTCGGATTTCCAAAGCCCGAGAAAATGCGCCGCGCGCGCATAGTGGATGACGGTGTTAGGATCGTTGAAATCGTTCCGAACCGTGGCGGAGGTGATTTTGGTGGCGAATACCGAATTGTCCAATTTCGAGGATTTCATCGATGTGCGTTGATGAAA
Organism: Ereboglobus sp. PH5-5; assembly: GCF_029504805.1. Lineage (NCBI taxonomy): Bacteria > Pseudomonadati > Verrucomicrobiota > Opitutia > Opitutales > Opitutaceae > Ereboglobus > Ereboglobus sp. PH5-5. Next base: position 221,059 of record NZ_JAQFIT010000002.1, read on the forward strand.
TTCACCGCGCCTTTCCTTACGTTTTTCCCCCATTTTTCAATTTTTTTGTCTCCGTATATTTCGATGAGATTGGAATCATATTTAACATATAACGCGTGCTTGGTGTTGCCGCGCTGATAGCTTCCAATAATGAGCGAATCATTCATGTTCTCGGTTTTCCATTGATATGCGTCAAATCCGCGGAGAACAGCCGCTTTGGCTTTTTCCAGCGATGTTCCGGCAGGCAATGGGGCGTCGGCGAGTTTCTCTCCCCATCGGTCCTGAGGACAATCCAAGCTGAAGCGGATAAGATCGTCAGGGTTTACATGCTTCAGCTCACTGGTAAGTTTCTTTTTTATTTCCTTTATCCAGTCCTCATCCAGTTCATCGCCATAAATATTCAATGTTGAATTCGCGTATTTCGCATAAAATCCTCCGCGGTGCAACGGCTTCACTAATTTACTTGCGATGAACACCCCCTCGCCTGCGTGCTCTTTCTTCCAAGCACGATGAGCGAGCACATTCTCCACGCATTTGATAACCAAGTCCGCCTGTAACGCGCTATTGGTGATCGGGATCGAGACACGCTTTTTGCCCCAGTCGGCTTCGTTATGCGACAGGGACATTGGTGTCATGGTGGCAAACTGGTTTCTGTATTGTTGGCGGTATGTGTCGATTATGCCGGCCAATTCGGCGTCCTTGTTTTCGTCAATGCGCACCAGATATGAGATGCTCGTTTTTTTATAGGATCTGGATGTATGGGAAAAATAAGTAAGAGCGTGGATTTGACCGGGCATTCCCACTATGGTTCGCTTGAAAACATTTGGCACGGGAGCCCTCTTGGCCGCCCTAGTTTCTTTGCTATCAAAAAGGCCTATGACATCCTTAACCAAACCTGGTTCTGGCCGGTATTCATCGGGCGCCCCCCAAGGTTTGGCTGATATTACATGGACGCCAGGTTTGAGATCGACAAATGCCCATGTCGTTTTTTTGTCGAATATGGCCGGTGGATTGAAACCAAGCGGCCGATCGTCAATCCGCACATCCAGTCCGAGCTCGATCATGAGGGTCGTCACTTGTGATTGTGGCAAAACATCCGGTTCATCGTATGCCAGATATACGTGCGGCGCTTTTTCTTTATATGTCGCCAATGAAGCTTTCGCGGCGAAGGCGCAGATGGGTGAGAGTAACAGCATCGTCACGCAGAGTGACGCATGTATTGAGGGTTTGATCATGGGGTTTTATTATTAGGATACGTTTGATAGGGAAACCGAATGAGGTGAGCGAGCACCAATGGCATCGAATACCCGCGCATAAATCGCATCCGGCGAAAGGCCGTGCGCGGCGCGCAGCGTGGCGGCATCGGTGCCGTGCCCGACAAACGCATCCGGCCAGCCAATGCACTCGACAGGCGTCGTGACGCCGGCATGTTGCAACGTTTCAAGCACCGCGCTGCCGAATCCGCCGGTGAGCACATGGTCCTCCATCGTCACGAGCAGCGGCGCTTTCGCGGCGTGCGCGAGCAGGAGTTCGCTGTCGAGCGGCTTGGCGAAGCGGGCGTTGACCACGCCGACGCTGAGATTGTTTTCAAGCGCGAGGCGGTCGGAAAGCGCGAGCGCGTCGCGCACCATCGTGCCAAGCGCCCAGATCATCGCGTGCGCGCCTTCGCGCAACACCTCGGCTTTTCCGACGGGAAGCGCGGAAGGCTCCGCCTTGACCGGAACACCTTGCGCCGCGCCGCGCGGGTAGCGGATGAACATGGGGGCGTTTGCCGTGAGCGCCGTGTGCATCATGTCAACCAACTCGTCCTCGTCCTTCGGTTGCATGATGACGGCGTTTGGCACGAGGCGCAGATATGCGATGTCGAAGAGTCCGTGGTGCGTGGCCCCGTCGTTCGGCGAAAGCCCGGCGCGGTCCATGCAGAAAGTGACGGGCAGGTTTTGCAGGCAAACGTCGTGCAAAATCGGGTCGAGGCTGCGCTGGAGAAACGTCGAGTAAATCGCGACAACGGGGCGGATGTTTTTCGTGGCAAGCCCCGCCGCAAAAACAACGGCGTGTTCCTCGGCGATGCCGACATCAAAAAACTGGCGGGGCAGCTCGGCCGCGAGGTGGTTGAGCCCGGTGCCGGAAGGCATCGCCGCCGTGATGCCGACAATGCGCGGATCGGCCTTGGCAAACTTTGTGAGCGTGCGTCCAAACACCTCCTGCCACGCGGGCGGCGCGTCCGTCTTTACCGTCTCGCCGGTCGCCGGATCGTAGGGGCTCGCGCCGTGGAATTTTTCGGGCGAGTTGATCGCGGCGGGCAGGCCGAGCCCTTTTTTTGTGAGGACGTGGACGAGGATTGGCGAGTCGGACTGCTTCGCGAACTCGAGCCGGGCGGCAAGCTCGTCAATATCGTGGCCGTTGACGGGGCCGATGTAGCGGAGGCCGTATTTTTCGAAAAGGGATGACTCGACAAAAAAATCCTTCGTTTCGCGCTTCCACTTCATCCAGGTGCGGTGCATTTCCTGCCCGCGCGGCAGCGAGGTGAAGAATTTTTCGAGATCGTTGTGGATTTTGTTGTAAGTGGGGCTGGTGCTCAGGCGCGTGAGGTAGCGCGAGATGGCGCCGACGTTGCGCGCGATCGACCACTCGTTGTCGTTGAGGATGACGATGAGGCGCTTCGTGGATGTGATGATGTTGTTGAGCGCCTCCATGGTGACGCCGCAGGTGAACGCCCCGTCGCCGCAAACCGCGACGATGTGCTCGTCGGTGCCGTTAAGGTCGCGCGCGGCGGCCATGCCAAGCGCGGCGCTGAGCGCGGTGCCGGCGTGGCCCGCGCCGAAGCTATCGTGCGGAGACTCGGCGCGATTGCAGAAGCCCGACACTCCGCCGGTATGCCGGAGTTTTTTGAAAAACTCGCCGCGCCGCCCCGTGAGCAGCTTGTGCACGTAGGCCTGGTGCGAGACGTCGAAAACAATTTGGTCCTTTGGAGTGTCGAAAACGCGATGCAGCGCGATGGTGAGCTCGACAACACCGAGGTTCGGCCCCACGTGCCCGCCGTTGCGCGAGGTGACGGCGATAATCTCGTCGCGGATTTCCTGCGCCAGGCGCGGCAGCTCATCCGGCGGCAGTTTCTTGAGGTCCGCGGGCGAGTTGATCGCGTCGAGCACGCGCGCTTCGCCGTCGGCCACGGGACGGTCCGGCTGGGAAAATGCGGAAGGGTTGGTGGGCGGACTCATCCGTTATTCGCGGTCGGCAACGGGAAAATCGGCGAGTTCCGCATCGCCGTTTTTCTGTTTCTTGAGCAGCTCGATTTTCATCTCTGCGTCCTTGAGGCGCGCCTCGCAGATTTTGAGCAATTTGCCGCCTTCCTCAAATTTAACGAGCAACTCGGCCAGCGGGGTGTCCCCGGATTCCATCGACTCAATAATTGACTCGAGTTGTTCGAGCGCCTGCTCGAAGGAAAGCGGGGTTTGTCGCGCCCTGGCTGATGTCTGTTTTTTTGCGTCCACGTTGAAAGGACGCAATTAATGAAGTGTGGCGCGCCCGTTTTCAAGGGAGTAAAATGAGCGTGCAGTTCAAAAAAAACGAGCAAGCGCCCGCAACCATGACGGCATGGCGAAGCCCCCGCCATTTGAGTCAAAAGTTTTTCCGGCGATTGCCGGAGACCGTCCCGCCGCCGGCTTATTCGCCAAGCTGCACGTTGTAACGGTTCAGCGATGTGGTTTCGAGACGGGCGAGCTCCGCGAGCGCAAGCCGGAGGTTCACGCGGGCGTCAATCTCGGCAAGGCGGGCGGTGTCGTAATCCTCCTTGGCTTCCTGCACGCGACGGAAGGTGCTCAAGCCCTGGTCGTAACGGGCCTTTTCAAGTTCGTATTGCTGCTCGCTGAGCTTTGTGGCGAGCGTGGTGATTCGCACGCCCTCGTCGCTTGTTTGCACGCTGCGGACTGCGGTGCGCACTTGCACGAGGACGTTTTGGTCGAGCTGCTCGTAGCCAACTTGCAGGGAATCGAGAGAGGCCTTGGCGTTGGCGAGGTTGGCGCGCTCGCGACGCCGGCCCCACGGATAAGTGAGCGTGGCGCCGACGCTCCAATCGTGGTCGTCCTGGCTGAGTGTTTGGTTGAAGGCGCGCCCGAAGGTGCCGCGCGTGGCGTCGTAGCCGGCCGCGCCCACGAGATCGAGTTGGGGGAGACGGTTCCTTTTGGCGACGGCGAGGTCGATTTCGGATTGCTTGATCGCAAGGCGGGTCGAAGCGAGCGACGGCGAGTTGTCGCGGGCGAGCTTGTAGGAGCGGGCGAAGGAAACCGAAACGTCGTCGATTTTGCTCACGGCAAGCGGGCCGATGGCGGCCTCGAATTGGAAGGGGTTGATGAGCGAGAGGAGCGCGTCCTCGGCGTCATTGACGGCTTTTTGCGCAACAATGATATCGCGTTGCGCGGTGGCCACGCCGACCTCGGCCTGAAGCACGTCGAGGTTGGTGGCGGTGCCGACCTGCCGGCGCATTTTGTTTTCCTCGAGGAGCTTTTGCGCGACCTCGAGCGAGAACTTGCGAACTTCAAGGCGCGCGCGGACGAAGTCGAGATTGTAGTAGGCGTCCTCAACGGAGCGGATGGTGGAGAGGACGGTGCTTTTGAGGTCGTAGTTGGAGCGGTCGATGCTGAGTCGCGCGCGTTCGATGGCGGCCTTGTTGACGGTGGAACCGAAGTTTTTGAGAAGGGGTTGCGTGACCCTGAGCGTGAGGCCGCTGCCCCAGGCGGGATCAAAAACAGGAGTGGAGGATGAGGGGCCGGAATAATCCCTGCGGCTGGCGGCGTAACCAAGCTGGAGCGTGGCACCGGTGATTATTTTTTGCGAGACGGAGACGCTGGCGTCGGTTTCATGTGTGCCGGATGCGTTTCCCGTGCCGTAAAGATCGGAGCGGCTATAGGAGCGGTTGGCGTTTGCGGAAAAGCTGGGATCGTATTCAGCCCTGGCGATTTCGAGGGTGTTCACCGCCGATTCAGTGTCGATGCGTTGGATGCGAAGGTCGAAATTTTTGTCGAGCGCCATGGCGACGCATTGCTCGATGGTGAGCAGGGGCGGGGTGTTTTCAGCGGGCCGGGTTTCTGACGCCGGAGGTGTTGGCTGGGCGTTGGCGAATGCGGCGAGGAGGAGGGCGGCGACGGGCGCGAGGGCGAATCGTTTAAGCATGGATGTTTCTGTTTTGAAAACCGGGGGAATGCGTGGTGCGGGTGCTTTATGAACACGCGCGTTGATCAAAAAGTTACAGGTTGGTTGGGCGGGTTGCGCTTGGTGGCGAAATTTCTCTGGTGCTCTAGGACGACTCGCGCCTGACGCATCTCGCGGGCGGTGGTTGCGTTTTTTTGGGATATGCGATGCGTTTTTTTGCACAAAAGCAGAAAAGCTGCGGGCTTTTCTGCTTTTGTTTTATCGAAACATGCCCCGCGCGTTAACGGTTCGTCGTCGGGTCGGTTTTTGCGCGCTCGGCATTGGCGAGGTTGCGGCGATACTGGCTGGCGTATTCCATCGCCTTGCGGCTTGCGATCTGGCTGGCAAAGAGCGCGTAGTTGGGATTGCCCTCCGTGAGATCGGGAAGCTCGCAGCTTTGCGCATAAACGAAGCGCCCGTCCCTGGAAACGATGGACATGTCGGAAACCTCGCCCTGCTTGAGGTGCTCGAGCGCGGCGATAATGTTGCCATCAATGGTCTCGTAGGTCGCGGTGCGGAGCGTGAAGGCGGGAATGGACTTGGTGCTCACGGTCACGCCCTCGGCGGTCGCGGCCTTTGTGGCGGCATCCTCAAAGGTGGAGCCCGCGGCGATCGCGTCCTGAATCCGGCCCTTGAGTTTCTGGCCAAGGGCGACGAAGAGTCTTTGATTTTCCTGCGCGGTGTAATCCTCGGAAACCTTGACGCGCACTTCCTCGAACCCGGGCTCGCGCGCGGGGACCGTGGCCTGCCAGAAAAGGATCACCGCGCCGTTGTTGGTGTTGATGGCGTGGGAAACGCGGTTCTCGGCACCCAGGCTGAACGCCTCGCGCGCAATCGCGTAGCGGCTGTTGCCGAAGCGGGCGGGAGGTTCCTCCTCGGAAAAATCGGGCACGCTGTTGATCGTGGCGTTGTTCTGGATGAGGATGCGGGCGAAGTCGGGCGAGTCGGAGGTGATCTTGTCGGCGTAAAGTTTGTCGGCGAGGTTGCTGGCGGCCTTGTAGGCGGCGTCGATGGCGAGTTGCTGGCGGAGCGAAAGCTCGACCTGCGGTTTCACCTGCGCGTAGTCGTTGTCGGGCGTCGATTCGGCGGGAATCGCCATGCTCTCCGGGGCGGCCGCGGGCTTGGGGAAGCGGGCGGGATTCGCATCATAATGAGCGCGAACCTCGGCCTCGGTCGGCGAGATTCCGGCCATGAAGTGCGTGGCGGCGATTTCCGCGTAGCTAACGCGAACGCGCGGGGAAATGGTGTAGCGGGCGCGATTGGCCTCGAAGTAAGTGGTGAGCTCGAGATCGGAGGGCGCGATGTTTGCCTTGAAACTATCGCGCGCAATGGTCGCGGTCTGGAGCGTCCACGTGCTGTCGAACTGCTTGAGCACTTGCCGCACCTCGGAGGGGAGAACGTAACCCGGGCCGGCGATGAGCCTGGAGGCTGCGGCGATGCGGGCATCCTCGGCGAGGACGCGAGCGAAGTCGGCGGGCGTGGCGCTCACGCCAAGGCGACGGGGATCCTTGCGGATAATGTTGTAGGTGTCGGCGTCGAACCGAGGGGCGTCGCCCTCGCTCCGCTGCGCCATGAAGATGGGGATGCTTTGAATGTATGCCTTGAGCTCGGCGTCCGTCGCCTGGGGCACATTGAGCTGGTTGGCGGTGTGAAGCATCGCGTAACGCTCAAACGAATATTGAGTGACGTCGATGCCGCGCCTGGCGTAGAGAAGCGTGGCGCTCAGGGAGCCGTCGCGCATGATGCGCGAGTAATCCTGCTCGTTGCTCAGATCGAGGTCAAAAAACGGACGCTTGGGGGCCTTGTATTCGCTGCGTCCGAAACCGCCGGCCGTGTTTGTGATAAAAACAAAGGAGATTATGACACCCGCCAGCAGCACGAAGAAGATGATGCGGAAGTGTTGTTGGAAGGTTTTCTGAATCCAAGTAATCATGGGATGTAGGTAGAAAAAGGGAAAACGCTAGACCGGGAGACGGGTGTGTCAACGTGGGAGATTTGGAAAAAGAAAAAACCGCCACGGAGAATTAAAACGCTTTACAGTGGCTGGAAAGCCATGCACGTTTCGCCCTTTTCCAACTTTTCCACCACATAAAACACCATGGGCAATCTGAAGAAGAAACGTCGTCTGAAAATGTCGAAGCACAAACGCCGCAAGCGTTTGAAATCAAATCGTCACAAAAAGCGCACGTGGTAAGGGCGAGCGGTTGCGAGCAATTCGCAACGCGCCTTTTGCCGCCGTCGTTGCACGCAAAAACGACATCACGCCCGCAAAACCATTTCACCCGCTCTCGCAAGGAGCGGGTTTTTTAGCGCAAAATGCGGAGGGTGCGCGGCGCGCATGTGTCACCGCGCACGTCATAAAATTCCGGCATCCACCCGGCAAATGCGTTTTTCAGAACTAGAGATTGACAGTTTTGCGAGAGGTCGTGAGATTCGCCGCCCTTTTCTTACGGCGATCATAGCTCAGTTGGTTAGAGCACAAGATTGTGAATCTTGGGGTCGCGGGTTCGAGTCCCGTTGGTCGCCCCATTTTGCGAGTGTCGCAAGATGTTTTACCCAAGCGCATAAAAGCGCTCCTTGCGCGCCTCCGTGACGCTTGAGGCTCACAAAACCACCATCTCGTCGCGATGCATGACCTCGAGATGTTTGCGCGCCGGATACAACGCGCGCATTTCATCGCCGTGCTTGCCCGCGATTTTTGCGATGTCCTCGCTGCCATATGAAATTTTTCCCCGCGCGATCACGACACCCGCCGACGTGGTGACATTCACGATTTCACCCGCCGCAAAAACGCCCGTCGCACCCGTCACACCCACGGCGAGCAAACTCCGCCCGCGCTCCCGCAGCGCCGGCACCGCGTCGTCCTTCACGCTGATCGCGCACACGGGGCGCTGAAAATAAGCGAGCCAGCGTTTTTTCGATTCCATGGGAATTCCGCTCGGCACAAAAAACGTGCCCGGTCCCGTGCCCGCGAGCAGCCTGTGCATGATTTCCGGCTCCGCGCCGCTGGCGATAAACACACCGCAGCCGGATTTCATGGCGAGTTTCGCGGCGGCGATTTTGCTGATCATGCCGCCGGTCGCCGTGATGCTTGTCGTGCCGCCCGCCATCTCCTCGATCTCGGCTGTGATCTTGTTCACCACAGGCACGATTTTTCCCGTGCCCTTCATGTCGACCAGTCCCGGCGCGGTTGAAAGGATGAACAAATATTGCGCGCCAACCAGGCTCGCGACCATGGCCGAAAGCGTGTCGTTGTCGCCGAACTTGATCTCGGCGGCGCTCACGGCGTCGTTTTCGTTGATCACGGGAATCGTGCCGTAGTCGATCAACGTCTCCAGGCATTTTTTCACGCCGAGGTAACGCTCGCGCCCGCGCATATCCTCGTGAGTGAGCAACACCTGCGCGGCGGTCAGCCCGTGAGGATCGAAGCCGTCCTGCCAGTATTGCATGAGCAGCGACTGCCCGATGGCGGCGCACGCCTGCTTTTTGGAAATATCCCTCGGCCTTTTTTCCAAGCCGAGCCGGCCCATGCCCAGGCCGCCCGCCGCGGACGACACGACGATCACCTCGACACCGCTTGCGCGAAACGCGGCGATCTCGGAGCAAAGCGCGGCGATGCGCGCGGCGTCCAGTTTCCCGATTCCGGTCGTGAGCACACCGGTGCCGAGTTTGATGACAATGCGCTTGGGCTGGACGATGGGTTTCATGCGAAATGGAAACTGCGAATGATTGGGGCACGACCTTACGCGATTATTTTGCCGCCCCGCCAGTCCCAAGTGAACACCATCGCGGCAAAAATGCGGCGCGGCGCGGCGATTTTGTTCGTCAGGCCGCTTGACGACTTTGTTAATGTGCCAGTTTTACCGCGCTCCCACATGCACTCAACCGTCCTCACCACCATCGCCGCCACGGGATTCACCGTCGCGTTTTTTCACGCGGCCATCCCCACGCACTGGCTGCCGTTCGTGCTCGTGTCGCGAGTGCGCGGCTGGTCGCGGGGCAAAACACTCCTCGTCGCGCTCTTCGCCGGACTGGGGCACGTGCTGGTGACAAGCCTGCTCGGGCTCGCGATCGCGTGGCTCGGCTTCGAACTCGATGAACATCTCGGACACGCCTTCACGTGGATCATCGGCGGCGCGTTGATCCTCGTGGGGTGTTTTTATCTCTGGCGGCAATTTCGCGGCAAGGGCGTCTGCCATCATCATGTGCCCGAATCCAACCACACGCCCAGCGAGCACTGCGGCCACGAGGGCGAGCATGACCCGAGCCACTGGGAGGAGGAGCTGACGCAAAGCGCGCTCGCCACCAAGCGCAAAAGCGACTGGACCGTGATCTCGGGCCTGTTCGTGATGCTCACGCTGTCACCCTGCGAGGCGTTTTTGCCCGTGTATCTTTCCGGGGTGCAGTTCGGCTGGCGCGGGTTCTTCACACTGAGCGTGATTCTCGCCGCGGGCGCGCTGGCCGGCATGCTCCTGTTCACATTTCTCACGCTGGTGGGCCTGGAGCGAGTCAACCTAAAGCGCGTCGAACGCTGGGAGGCGGGCCTGCTCGGCATCCTGTTTTGCACACTCGGCGCGCTGTTCATCGTCATCGAAAGCGCCCATGCGCACGCGCACTAAAACGTGAACGCGCCCCTCGACCAAAGGACTTTCCGGCGCGATCTGCTCGCGTGGTATCGCGCCAGTGCTCGCGCGCTTCTCTGGCGCGCCAAACCGTCGCTCTACAAAACCGTTGTCTCCGAGTTCATGCTCCAGCAAACGCAGGTAAAAACCGCCCTGCCCTATTTTGAACGCTGGATTCGCGAGCTGCCCGGTTTCGACGCGCTCGCCGACGCGCCCGAAACGCGCGTGCTCAAACTCTGGGAGGGCCTCGGTTATTACTCGCGCGCCCGCAACCTCCACAAACTCGCGCGCGCCATCACCGCCATGCCCGAGCCGCCGCGCGCGCCCGCCGCGTGGATCGAACTGCCCGGCGTCGGCCCCTACACGGCCGCGGCGATCACAAGCATCTCGTTCGGCGAACCGATCGCGTGCGTGGACGGAAACGTCGTGCGCATCCTCGCGCGGCTGACGGCGGACGGCACTGTGTTTCGCGATTCATCCAGCGCCGCAAAATATTTCACGCCAATCGCCAACACGCTTGTAAACAAAGCCTCCCCCGGCGATCACAACCAGGCCATGATGGAGCTCGGCGCGACCATTTGCACGAGACAAAATCCATCGTGCGCGATCTGCCCCGTCCGCTCCAACTGCGCCGCGACGCGCACGCTTTCACCCGAACAATTCCCAAGGCTCGCCGCAAAAAAAACGGAGGAGCAACGCGTCTGCCGCATTTGGTTTTTGAACACAAAACGCGACGCCGTGCTGCTTCACCGCGCCTCGCCTTCCGCGCGCAGGCTGGCCGGGATATTCGAGCTGCCCTCGCCGGCGGACATCGAATTGGGCGAAAAAGACCTAACCACGAAAAACGCAAAACTGGTTGCCGGGCAAAAACGCAGCATCACGCGCTATCGCATCACGGAAAAGTTTTTCGCACTGACACCCGACGCGCCATTGCGCCGCCGCATCGACGCGCGCATAAAAACCTCCGCGGGCACGCTCCAATGGATCGCCCTGGGCGATCTCGCCAAGATAACCCTTTCCGGCCCCCACCGGCGAATCGTGCAAAAACATTTTGCCTGATTCCGCGCAAGGCGCGCCCACGCACACGCGGTGTCACGCGCCGTCCGTTTCGACATTGAAGGACTCCAGCGCCTCAAGCGCGGCACCTTCCTCGGCGGCTTTTTTCGACGTGCCTCGCCCGCGCCCCATCGGCTTGTCGTTGATGAAAACCACCGCCTCGTATTCCTTGGCGTGATCGCTGCCCGCGGCGTGCTCGACAACGTAGCGCACCGCGTTGTTGCCGTGCGCGGGTTGCACGAGTTCCTGCAAACGGCCCTTCGGATTTTCGGCGGGTTTCATCGACGCAAGGCGTTCCGGCAGCGATCCCAGCAATCCGAGCACAACGCGTCGAGTGACAGCCAGATCGCTGTCGATGTAGATCGCGCCGACGAGCGCCTCAAACGCGTCCTCCAGCGCCGAGTCGCGGTTGCGTCCGCCGGCAGCCTCCTCGCTCGCGCTCACGAGCATGGCTTCGGACAGGCCGATCTCGCGCGCGAGGTCGCTGAGAAATTTTCCCTTGGAAAGCATTGAGCGATATTTGCTCAGCGAGCCCTCGCGGTCGCCGGGAAACATGTCGAAGAGCACCTCGGTCAGCGCGAGTTGAAGGACGGCGTCGCCGAGAAATTCGAGCCGCTGGTTGCTCTCCGCGACATCGGCGTGGTCGTGCAAATACGACGGATGCGTCAGCGCGCGCTCAAGCAGCGCCGGTTCGCGAAATGTGTAGGCGATGCGTTGCTGAAGTTGTGCGATGGCGTCGGTGTTTTCGTCCTGTTTCATTCTACATTATTCATTCTGCATTAGAGGGCGTCAGCCCTCGCTACGAGCTCGCGCTCGCGTAGCGGCGCAGGCCGCGGTTGAAGACAAACACGGCCAGAGAAAACCACACCGCCGCCGCGCCGGCGAGCCAAAGAACATGCGCCGGCGATATTCCGCGCAACAGGGTGTTCGCGGGGATGTTCGACACCACCACGACGGGAATCACATACACAAAGGCCACGTTGATGATGACGCTTTTCACGGCTTCGCGCGGCAGTCGCGAAAATTCCGTCAGCGAAAAATAACTGCCTTCGATGCCCTCGGTTTTGATAATCCAGAACGTGAGCGACACGGCGAGCAGGATGAAGCTGTAACTGATCGCGAGGCTGCACACGAGCAACAGCACATAGGTGACAACCTGCCAGGCGGTCGGCGCGACGCCGAGCTGCCAGAGCGAATAGACCACGAGCGCGATGGCGGCGAACACGTTCATGAGGCTGTCGAGGTCGAGCTTTCGCGTGGAGACCATGAAGAGCACGTTGCCCGGTTGCGCGAGGAAGAAGTCGAAGTTGCCGCTGCGCACATTGCGCCCGAGTTCGAAGATGTTGCTCCAGAAAAATCCCATCATGAGCCGCTGGATAATCATCGACGTGCCGATGAGGAGCATCATCTGGTATTTGTTCCAGCCGGCGATGGAGTCGGTGTGCTCGTAGATCACGGCGATGAGCGCGACATTCACGCCCATCCAAAGCAGCTCGACAATCGACCACATGATGAAGTCGAACCGAAACATCATCGCGCGCACAACGGAGTAGCGCACGCACGCGAGCCAGATGCGGCCATATCGCGGCCCCGCCGCGACACGGCCTAATGTGGAATGTAAAATGGAGAATGAAGAATGCGACGAACCGGCGGCGGGACGAGTCGTCCGGCCTTCGGGTGCCTGCGTGTTGTCTGGGTCATTCTTCATTATACATTTTTCATTCCGCATTAGCCGCGCGGCGGCGTCAGCCGCCGACTGCCGTGTGGCGTCTGAGGCCTCGCGTCCAGAGGAGGCGGGCGATGGTCAGCAAGATAATCATCCAGGCGAATTGCAGCATCAGGCCTTGCGCGGCTCCGGCGGGGTCGTTCAGGCGGCCCGTGAGGATCGCCACGGGGAAATACATTTGGTAATAATAGGGCAGGTATTGCGAGAAGATGAAGAGCGGGCGCGGGAGCAGATCGAGCGGGAAGATTTGTCCGGCGAGGAGCGACTCGATCGCATACGAGAGGACGACAAACGACTGGATTTCGAGAAACCAAAACGTCAGCATTCCGAAGCAAAACGCGATTGTGAACTGGATCACCGCGGACATGGCCAGCGCGGGCAATCCGAAGTATAAGCGCCACGCCTCGCCTTCGCCGAAGGGCAGCTCCACGTAGTCGCGCACGAAGGGCAGCGCGACGAGCAGCGGCACGATCGCCAGCAGCCCCGACACAAATCGCGCCGCGCCAAATATGCTCAGGCGATAGATGAAGTAGTCGATCGGTTTCAGCAGAAACTGGTTGATGAGACCGTTGCGGATTTCCTCGGAGATTTGATAGTCCTCGTTGAACGCGCTGATGAAAAAGCGGATCACCATGAGCGCGATGAAGTAGGTCATGGTTTGCGCGACGTTGAAGCCGCCGATCTCGGTTTTGCCCTCGTAGGCCGCGCTCCAGAGCATGAAGACGACGACGAGGTGAAACGCCGAAAAGCTCGCGCGGATGAGAAAATTCCACCGGTAGATCAGGTTGCTTTGCAGCCCGACGAGAAAGACGTGGCGGTATTTGTTGAGGGAGCGAATCATCGGTTCGTCGTGGGGGCGCACCTTGCGTGCGCCCTGATTATCGAGCGGGTGTTTGCGTGCGTCGCCACAGGGCGTGCGTGGACGAGGGCGCACGCAAGGTGCGCCCCTACGGGGCAGGCATTTCCTTTGGCTCCTTCGGCTCGATCAGTTCGAAGCGGGCGATCAATTCCTTCGCGAGATTTTTGTAGGCGGTGGCGCCGGGGGAGAGCGGGTCGTAGTCGAAGATCGTTTTGCCGAAGCTCGGCGCCTCGCTCAGGCGCACGGTGCGCGGGATCACGGTGTCGAACACTTTTTCGGGAAGATGCTTGCGCACTTCCTCGACGACCTGGCGGGAGAGGTTTGTGCGCACGTCATACATGGTCATCACGATGCCGCCGAGGTCGAGTGCGTCGTTGATGCCGGCGTCCTTGATGCGATTGACGTTGCGCAGGATTTGGCCGAGGCCTTCGAGCGCCATGTATTCGCATTGGAGCGCGATGAGGAGGTGGTCGGCGGCGCCGAGGCCGTTCATCGAGAGCATGCCGAGCGCGGGGGGGCAGTCGAGGATGATGACGCGGAAGCGGCCGGTGTCCTTGAGCGGCTGGAGCACGCCGCGCAGGCGCGCGAGGTAGTTTTCGGTTTGCGCGAGTTCGATTTCCGCGGCGGCCATGTCCTCCTCGCTCGGGATGAGCCAGAGGTTTTTCACCGGCGTTTCGACGATCATGTCGGTGGCGGCGCCTTCGCCGAGGAGCGGGTCGTAGAGGCTTTTGCCCTGCTGTTTCTCGACGCCGATGGCGCTGGTGGCGTTGGCCTGCGGGTCGAGGTCGACGAGGAGCGTCGGGATTTTTCTCGCGGCAAGCGCGGCGGCGAGGTTGACGGCCGTCGTGGTTTTGCCGACGCCTCCTTTTTGGTTCGCGATGGTGAATACGGTGGTGCGCATGTGGTGTGGTTGTGCTGGGGAAGTTCGACTTAAATCGACTTGAGTCGACTCAAGTCGATTTAAGTCGATTTTTTTATTGGTTCAGCGCCATGAGGAATTCGGCGTTGGTTTTGGTTTTCTTGAGGCGCTGGAGGAACATCTCCATGGCGTCGATGGGCGGGATGCCTTGCATGGCGCGGCGCAGGCCGTAGATGCGCAGCATTTCGTCGGGATGGTAGATGAGCTCCTCCTTGCGCGTGCCGGAGCGGTCCATGTTGATCGCGGGGAAGATGCGCTTGTCAACGAGGCCGCGGTCGAGGTGCAGCTCCATGTTGCCGGTGCCCTTGAACTCCTCGAAGATGACTTCGTCCATGCGGCTGCCGGTGTCGACGAGCGCGGTGCCCATGATGGTGAGCGAGCCGCCGCCCTCGATGTTGCGCGCGGCGCCGAAGAAGCGTTTCGGTTTTTGGAGCGCGGTGGCCTCCATGCCGCCGGACATGATTTTGCCGGAATTGGACGCGAGGGCGTTGTAGGCGCGGGCGAGGCGCGTGATCGAGTCGAGGAGGATCACGACGTGCCGGCCTTGCTCGACGAGGCGGCGCGCTTTTTCGCCGACCATCTCGGCGGCGTGCACGTGGCTTTCGGGAGCCTCGTCAAAGGTGGACGCGACGACTTCGCCTTTTGTGTGGCGCTTGAAATCGGTGACTTCCTCGGGGCGTTCGTCAACGAGCAGGAGGATCAACTTCACGTCGGGAAAATTTTCCGAGATGGAGTTGGCCATGTTTTGCAGGAGGATCGTCTTGCCGGTGCGCGGCGGGGCGACGATGAGGCCGCGCTGGCCGAAACCGATTGGCGTGAGGATATCGACGGCGCGCATGGAGACGTCCTTGTGCACGCCGGGCGCCTCGAGGAGAATGCGCTTGAGCGGATAGTAGGGGATGAGCTCCTCGAAGGGCACGGTTTTCGAGATTTCCTCGGGCGGCATGTCCATGACGCTGTTGACCTTGACGACCGACGGGCAGCGTTCGCCCTCGCGGGGAACTTGCACGAGCACTTGCACGCGGTGGCCGCGCTTGAGGCCGTAGCGTTTGACGAGGCTTTCGGGCAGGTAGGCGTTTTCCGGATACAGGCGGTAGTTCACCGATTCGTGCACGATGAAGCCGTAGCCGCGGTCGGTGAGGTCGATGTAGCCGTTGTCGAGGAGGGGAATTTTTTGTTCCGCGGCGACCTTGAAGATGGCGGCGATGAGTTGCTTGCGGTTGGGCGCGCCCTCGAAGGCGGCGTTGCGGTTGCGCGCCTCGGCGGTGAGTTCGGCGAGCGTGAGCGCGTAGAGTTTTTCGAGGTAAATCGGTTCGTGCCCGGAGGCGCTGTCCGCGATTTCGGCGGCAAGCGTGTCGAGCGCGGCGACATCGGCGAAGCGGTCGGGCGCGGGCAGGTCGCCGAAGACGGGGTTGAGGCTCGGCGGGGGCGGTTGCTGCGGATGCTTGCTGGCGTGCTGTCCGTGCTTGGATTGCTGCTCGGCCCACTTGCGCGCCTTCTTTTCCTTTTTCTCGCGCTTGATGCGTTTCCAATAGGATTCGTATGGCTGCTGCTGGCCGCCGCCGTTGTCGCCGCCTTGCTGCTGGTTTTGCTGGGCGGGCTGGGAGCCCTCGGCGGGAGCGGGGGCGTCGGAGGTTTGTTGCGAATCAGCAGGCGCGACGCTTGTGTCGCCGGCTGCCACGTCGGAAACGGAATCGGTGCGCGAAACGGATTCGTCGGCGTCGTGCGCGACCGCGCGGTTCGCATCGGATGCGTCGGAGATGTCGGCGTCGGTCATGGACGCCGATTCGGTCTCCGCGGCGGGTTTGGGCTTGAAGGTTTCGCGCTCCTGTTTTTCCGGCTTGGGAGCGGCATCGTTCGCGGGTTCGTCTTCGGTTTGGCCGAGGGGAAGCTCGTCCACGTTTTCAGTGGCGGCGGCTTTTTTCGTGCGCTTGCGGGGGGCGCGCGTCTTTTTCGGGGCGGGTTCGGTTTCGGGCGCGGGCGCGGTTTCGATTTCAGTGATTGCGGGCTCGGCGGCGGCGGTTTCGGCGGCTTTTTTGGCGCGCGGCGGACGGCCCGGTTTGCGTTTGGGCGCGGGCGCCTCGCCGTCGGTGACTTTCTTGGATCTTGCCATGTTGGAAATAGGTTAAGGTTAAAATTTTAGTTTAATGTTACGGATTAAGGTGAGAATCGGGGGAATCGGGGCACGGGCGCGGAAAGCAGGCGCGCCTCCGTTTGCAGTTCAAACAAGGCGGGCGGCCAAGTGTTTGATCTGGTCTCGGAGAAAATCCGTGCTGCCATCGTTGGACAACACGAAGTCGGCTTTTTCAATTTTTTGGGCCAAGGGCAATTGCTTGGAAATTCGTTGCGCGGCGAGCGTGTGGGAAACACCGCGCCCTGCCAACCGCGCAAACTGAGTTGCGCCAGAAGAGGCCACGCAAACGACGAAATCAAACCAATTTTCCAAACCTTTTTCGTAAAGCAGCGGCGCCTCCACCACCCAATTGGCCGCCCGATCACCCTCAAGTTGCTCCCGCCACAACACATACAACCGCGGCAAGACAAAATCCTCCCACGCGCGCAGCTTCGCCTCGTCCGCAAAAAGCACCCGCGCCAGCGCCGCGCGGTCGATTTGCCCGCAGCCCGCCGCATCGGTGACGATCACCCCCGCGCCAAAACGCCGTTCCGCTTCCGCCACACATTCGGGAGCGGTGAGAATCCGGTCGCGCACGAGCGCATCCGAATCAATGCGCCGGAAGCCCATCTCCTCGAAAATGCGTGTTGCAGTCGATTTGCCGCAACCCATGCCGCCTGTGATTCCTAAAATCATCGGTATTAACAATACGTTATCTGCACAAAAAAATCAGCTAAATGAACACAACTGCAATTACTTAATTGCATTCATGATCAAAATTAATAACACCGTTATTGCAAACATTGTTAAAAAAACATGAACAACGGCTCGCATCTCATAACCGTTGACCAACTGGAGGCCATTCTGACCACCAGCTTCCGGCGGATGTTTCCGGACACAACGATCCACCTTGTGCCCGAAGTTTTCGACCACGTGCAGGCAATGTTTGAAGGCCGCCATCCCGATTACCAAGCCAGCGACACCCCCTACCACAATTTGCAACACACCATGCAAGTCCTTCTGTGCTACAACGGCATCATGGAGGGCTGGCACATGTCCGGCACCGAACCGCGCCTCACCCCGCGCCAATATGAACTCGGCGCTTGCGCCGTGCTCTTTCACGACACCGGATACCTGAAACTGCGCGCCGACACGCAGGGCACGGGCGCCAAATACACATTCACGCATGTCCTCCGAAGCTGCTCGTTTGCCGCGTCCTATCTTCCGCGGCACGGCATCACGCTCGCCGAGATCGATAGCATCCTCGCGATGATTGGTTGCACGGCCTTCACGCAAGGCTCCCGCCATTTTCGCTTCCAGGAACCAATCGACGGCATCGTGGGCTGCGCGGTCGCCACCGCCGACTACCTCGGGCAAATAGCCGCGCCCGATTACCCCGAATCGCTCCCCCTGCTTTTTTCCGAACTCAAGGAATCCGACGACTACGCCAACACCCCCCCCGCCGAACGCCGCTTCAAAACACTGGACGAACTTGTAACCGACACCCCCGTCTTCTGGTGCAAATATGTCCAGCCGCGCCTCGAAAAAGAACTTCTCGGCGTCTATCGCTTCCTCGCCCGCCCCTACCCCGACGGCCCCAACGCCTACATCGACGCCGCCAACGCCAACATCGAGCGGATAGAGAAAAGACTGAAGGACTGAAAGGCTGAAAGACTGTTTCGAGCGCAAGCGACAGTCCGCCAAGGCTGAATCGCTGAAACAACCTTGCGCACCAGCCCGTTCGGTCATTCAGTCCGTCAACTCTTTCAGTCTTTCAGTCTTTCAGTTTTTCAGTCCTTCAGCCCTTTCCTCCCCGCCCATGCTCGCCACCCTCAACTCCGCCACGCTCCAAGGCATCGACGCCGAGCTCGTCCACGTTGAGGTCAACACCGGCGAGGCCGGCGAACTCAAGCTCATCGTCGTCGGCCTGCCCGACACCGCTGTGAAGGAATCCACCGACCGCGTCTTTTCCGCGCTCGGCAACAGCGGCTTCAAAAAACCCTTCTCGCGCACCACAATCAACCTCGCACCCGGCGACCTGCGCAAGGAAGGCCCGCTCTACGACCTGCCCATCGCCCTCGGCATCCTCGCCGCAACACGCGCCGACGGCAGCGCCAAAACCCTCCGCCCCGACGCGCCTCTCGACGACTACCTTATCGCCGGCGAACTCTCGCTCTCCGGCGCCACGCGCCCCATTCGCGGCGCGCTCGCCATCGCCCGCCTCGCCAAACGCCTCGGCAAACGCGGCGTGCTCCTGCCCCTCCAAAACGCCCCCGAGGCCGCGCTTGTTGACGGCATCAATGTCCACGCCGTCGATTCGCTCGACCGCGCATTCCGCTTCCTTAACGGCGACATTTCCCTGCCGCCCGCGCCCCCGCCCGACAGAAACCCGCAACACGACGACGCCATCGGCGACTTCTCCGAAATCAAGGGCCAGCACGCCCTGCGCCGCGCCGTCGAAGTCGCCATCGCCGGCGGCCACAATCTCCTGATGATCGGCCCGCCCGGCTCCGGCAAATCCATGATCGCAAAACGCATCCCCACGATCATGCCCGCGCCCACGCTCGACGAATCGCTCGAAATCCTCGGCATCCACTCCGCCGCCGGGCAAACCATCTCCGGCCCCGTGCAACTCGGCCGCCGCCCCGTGCGCTCCCCGCACCACACCATCTCCGACGTCGGCCTGCTCGGCGGCGGCGCAATCCCAGGCCCCGGCGAAATCTCGCTCGCGCACCACGGCATCCTCTTTCTCGACGAACTGCCCGAGTTCAAACGCTCCGCGCTCGAAGTCATGCGCCAGCCCCTCGAGGACGGCTCGGTCACCATCTCGCGCAGCGCCGGCAAAGTCACGCTCCCGTGCGCCTTTGTCCTCGTCGCCGCGATGAACCCATGCCCCTGCGGTTACCTCGGCGATCCGAAACACGAATGCCGTTGCGCGTCCGCGCAAATCCAGCGCTACCGCTCGCGCATCAGCGGCCCGCTCCTCGACCGCATCGACATCCACATCGAGGCCCCCGCGCTCTCCATTACGGAACTCCGCAACGAAGCCCCCGGCGAATCCTCCTCCGCCATCCGCGACCGCGTGCAAGCCGCGCGCAACCGCCAGCTCGCCCGATTCCAAGGCACCGCCGCCACCGCGAACGCGCGCATGACCCACGCGCAAATCCGCAAACACTGCGCCATCGACAGCACGCTCGGCGACCTCCTCCAGCACGCCATGGAGCAACTCTCGCTCTCCGCGCGCGCCTACGACCGCATCCTGAAAGTCTCGCGCACCATCGCCGACCTCGCCGGCTCCGAAAAAATCGAGTCGCCACACCTCCTCGAAGCCATCCAATACCGCAGTCTCGACCGGAATGTGTTTTATTGAAACAACCTCCAAATCATGACCGCGCCCGCCAACACCACCTATCACGAAACCGTTTATTTCGCCGGCCATGTGCAAGGCGTGGGGTTTCGCTACACCACGATGCAAGTCGCCCGCGAATTCGAAGTCGCCGGTTACGTGACCAATCTTCTCGACGGACGCGTGCATATCGAGGCCGAGGGCCGCGAGGCCGAGGTCAAGGGCTTCATCACCGCGCTCGAGGAGCGCATGCACGGCCACATCCGCAAAACCGAGCGCACCCCGTCCCGTCGCCCGCCGGAGTTCAGCGGATTCGCGATTCGCTGAACACCGCGACGCGCCAAAGTCGCGCCCAGTTGAAACACCCCCGTCGCAACTCCAAAAACAATCGTTTTTGGGCAGGGCGGTTTCTCCGTTCCGGGCGTCGGCGACATTCCGACAACCGTCGCGTTCGGTTTATTTCCTCGTTTTTCCGGTCTTGCCCTTGGCGGATTTGTTGGCGCCCTTTTGTTGCTTGTTTCCACTTCCGGTTTTTTTTGCGGCGGGGACGGGTTTGCTTGAGATTTTTCCGGTGGCGCTGGAATTCAGGACGTTGCCCTTGGAAAGGCTTTCCAGCCATGTCATGTTTTTGTTGAGATAGGCGTTGCCGATTTCATCTCCGAGGTTGTTGCGCACGTCGGCGCGCATCTGGCTGGCAAGGGTTCTGAGCGCCTGTTGTTTTTCCCTCTGCGAGAGCGATTTGTCGGCGGCGATTTGTTGCGAGAGGGAAACCGCCTGGTCGCGCAGGCCGTAAACCTTCTCAACGGTGGCTGCGGGGAGGTCGAAGCGGGCGGCGGCACCCTGGAGCGCGGCGTAGTCGCTGTCGTTGGCTCGGAGGAACTCGGTGTAGCGCTCCGGGCCGAACAGATCGCGAAGCTGCTGCGCGGCGAGTTTTTGGGCGGCGGGATCGTTTTTGGATTCGTTGAGGCTTTGCGCAATGGCGTAGGCGGTTTTGTATTCGGCCTCGGTGGAATCGGGGAGCGCGGCGAAACGCTTGCGCAGTTCGGCGGCGGCGGGCGAATGGCGCAGGTCGTATTCAGCGAGCTCGGCGGGCGAGAGGATGGCCTCGAGGTCGCGGCGCTGCTCCTCGCGAAGGAGTTTACGGCTGGCGTTGTCGGAGGGGACGCGGAAGAGCGAGGTTTCCTCGGCAACGCCTTCGGTCATGTTGGCGTAATCGCGCTGAAGCTGGTAAATCGCGGCGGCTTTGTCGGCGGGCAGGAAACCGTAACGCGTCGTGGCGCGGCTGTTGTATTCGCCCGGAAACAGGCTGGCGGCGCGAGCCTCGATTTGCTCGGAAATCGCGCGGAGCTCGGCGCGCTCGGCGGCGGTGAGTTGTTGTTTGCCGGCGCGCGTTTGCTGCCAGTAGGGTTTGCCCGCGTTTTTGGCCTCGATCATCGCGCGCTGGCGGTCTTGCAATGGTTTCCAGAGCAAGGCCCTCGTGACGTCGCGCGCGACTTCGGGAGGTATGCCGGAGGCGACGAGCTTTTCATGGAGCGCGACAAGCTCCGTTTCGTCCGGGGCGGCGGACATCACGGCGGCTGCCGCGGCGTTGGCGGCGTCGCGCCCCGCTTTTTTGTCCGCGGAGATGCGAATGGCGGGAGTTTTCGCGGGCGCGCCGCGGAAATGCGTGATGACGAGGGCGGCGTTGGCAACAAGCGAAAGCGCGAGCAGGAGGGGGAGGTATTTTTTCATTTTTGCGAAATTGGATTGGCGCAAGCCTTTCGAGACGGCGGCGCGCGAAGCGCGGTTACGCAAACACACAATCCTTGCATCGCGGCGCGCTGCCCGCATCGTGTCGCGCTCGTGGAAAATCCCGTTCGCACCGCCAACTTCCTCGCCGAACGCGACGCGCGCATCGCCGCGCTTCGCGAAACACTCGGCGCGCTTTTGCGCGAGCAGTCGCGCATCACGCTGGAAATCGGTTGCGGGCACGGGCATTTCCTCACGGCCTACGCGGAGGCGCATCCGCAAGCGCCGTTTTGCGCGGGGCTCGACTTGATCGGCGACCGCGTCCGCCGCGCGAATCGCAAATGCGAGCGCGCCGCGCTTGGCGGCAGGCTGGCGTTTGTCCAGGCGGAGGCGGTGGAGTTTTTGTCGGTGCTCCCGGAGCATGTCGCGCTGGCGGATATTTTCATCCTGTTTCCCGATCCGTGGCCGAAGCGCCGGCATCACAAGCACCGGATCATGCGCTCCGAAATCCTCGACCGGCTCGCTGAACGCGCGGAGCCGGGCGCGCGACTTTGCTTCCGGACGGACGACCGCGACTATTTCGCCGCGGCGAGTGAAGTCGTCGGAGAACACCCGCGCTGGCGGCTGCCGGACAAGGACGATCCCGCCGCGACATGGCCGTTTGAGCACGCCACCGTGTTTCAACAAAAGGCCGACGCGCACCAATCGCTTGTGACATTGCGCGCATAAATATGCGACGCCCCGCAATGACATCAAGTGCATGAGGCGGAGTTGCATCCACTTGCCGCCGAAAGTAGCCCGCTCGTATGTCAAAATCGACCGTTTGCGTCTTTTTCTTAGCGCATCGCAAGCCGCGCCGGCATCTTCGGAATAAAATTTTCCGCCGTTGACGCAACCTGTTCGTTTCGATTATTCGACATTCTTTAGTGTCCAAATAACCATAACCCTGACAGCTCTTCGGTATTCCAAAACAATCATGTCTCGTGGCAAAATAACAACCCTGGCCCTTTCAGTTTTCGCATTCGCGACGGCGGCTTTTGCATCAGGAGCAGAAGACGTTTCCGCAAAGGCAGCTATTCTGATTGATTTTGGAAATGGTTGGACAATTTCCAACAGCATGGCCACGGGCTGGCTTGTATCGCTTGCGATTATTTGCGTGGTTATTTTTGCCCTGCGCCGTCCGCAAATTTTTCCGTCAAAAATGCAGGCGGTCTTTGAAACCCTGATTGAGTCGTTGCGTGGTTTGTTTGAACCCATTGTGGGCAAAAAAGCATTCCCTGCCGTCTTTCCCCTGCTAATCACTCTGTTCGTTTTTATCCTGCTGCAAAACTGGATGGGGCTTTTGCCCGGCGTCGGAACGATGGGTTTCGGACATGACGTTGACGGGCACTTTCATCTGACCACACCGCTTGTCCGGCCATTTACCGCCGATTTCAACGGTGCCGCCGCACTTGCAATCGTTTCGTTCGTGGCGTTCCTCATCATCATTTTCAAATACGCGGGAGCCAAGGCGGTATTTTACGATTGGTTCGGCAACAAGGCGGACAAAAAGGAAACTCCCCGCATGCTTTATTACATGCTCTCGATTGTTTTTCTGCTTGTCGGATTCATCGAGGTTTTTTCCGTGGCAATACGTCCGATAACTCTCTCCGTGCGTCTCTTTGGCAATATTTTTGGCGGCGAAAGCCTGCTTCATGGCACGGGATATTTTTTCATATTTTACTTTCTGGAACTGCTTGTGGGGTTGATCCAGGCCCTCGTGTTCACACTCCTAAGCGCCACATATATCGGCCTCATATGCAACCACGATGACGGTGAACATAATGATGACAGCGAAAAGCATCACCCCGTCGTAACGCCGCCTCCTCCCGCAACACAATAATCACTTTTCCGTCGGGAGCGTGCCATGAGCGCGCACGGCGGCAACTCCAACCACCATAAAAAAACAAAATCATATGCACGACATCATCGCTCAAGTCACGACAAGTGGCATCACAGGTAACATCACCAGCGCTCTCGGTCTGCTCGGTGCCGCCATCGGCGTCGGACTCATCGGCAACAAGGCTGCCGAAGCCGTCGGACGCAACCCGGGGGCTTCCGGCAAAATTCTGGTCCAAGCCATTATCGCCATGGCCCTCGCAGAAGGCCTCGGTATTCTTTCGCTGATTCTGGCGTAAACTATTTTGAAAACACGTTTCGGGCCGCATATCGCGCGCCCGAAGCCGACTCACAGGTTCGTTCACGTTAGGAAACAGCACGCCTCCAAAAACTCATGCTGAACACACTTTATCTCGCAGTAGCCACCGCTCAACAAACAGCCGAAGCACATTCGCCCGGTATTGTTGAAAGACTCGGTGTCGAGCCCAAGGCCATCATCGTCCAGCTCATCAGCTTCCTTATTCTTTTTGGAGTGCTGTATTGGTTCGGCATCAAGCCCGTCATCGCCACGATGGGTGCGCGCCAGAAAAAAATCGACGAGGGCATCAAATACGCCGGGCAAATGAAGGCCGAGCTCGCCGCCGCGCAGCAAAAGCAGGAGGCGATCCTCCGCGAGGCGCAAACCAAGGCGCAACAAATCATCGCCGACACGCAAAAATCCGCCAAGGAATACGCCGACAAACAACAGCAGGAAGCCGTCGCGCGCGCCGCCGACATCGTCGCCAAGGCGCAGCAGGCCGTCGAGCTCGAGCACAAGAAAATGCTCGCCGACGCCCGCGGCGAAATCGCCCGCCTCGTCGTCGCCACCACCGAGCGCGTGCTCGCAAAAAAACTCTCCGACGCCGACCGCGCCTCCTACAACGAAACCGCGGCGCAGGAACTCACCAACGTCTAAGCCCGACCACTTTTCACGCATCCGATGAAGCCCGGCAAAAAAACAACCCAGTTCGCCCGCCAGCTTGTGAAGTTGAGTCTCGGCGCCGACGGACGCCCCTCGTCCGAACGCGTCGCCGCCGTGCTCGTTTGCGTTGAAAAGATGAAACCCTCCGGCGCGATCGCGCTCCTCAAAGCCTACCGGCATTTTCTCGCAATCGAAGTCGCGCGCACGCAGGCGCTCATCGAGCACGCCGGCCCGGTCAGCGACGCGATCATCGCGCAAATCGCCGCCGCCATGACAAAACACTACGCGCGCCCCGTCGCGCCCGCGCCGAAACCCGCGCCCGAACTCCTCGCCGGCCTCCGCGTCCGCGTCGGCGACGACGTCTATGACGCTTCAGTTGCCGGTTCGCTCGAACAACTCTCCGCCAGCGTCGCCTCCTGAACCATCCGCGCCGCGCCTGCATTTTCACACTTCATCTTTCACTCTTCACTCTTTTATTCACCATGACCGTCCTCGAACAAGTCGAAGCACAAATAGCACAACTCACCACTCGCACCACCAAGCGTAACACAGGGACGATTCGCGCCCTCGCCGACGGCGTCGCGCAGATCGACGGGCTTTCCGACGTCATGTATAACGAAATGGTGCAGTTCCCCGGGAATGCCATCGGCATCGCGCTCAACCTCGGGCAGGACGAAGTCGGCTGCATCATCCTCGGCGACATCGCCGCGCTCAAGGAAGGCGACGAAGTGCGGACCACCGGCAAACTCCTCTCCGTGCCCGTCGGCAAGGCGCTGCTCGGCCGCGTCGTTGACGCGCTCGGAAATCCCGTGGACGGCAAGGGCCCCATCGACGCCAAGGAAACCTATCCCGTCGAACGCATCGCGCCCGGCATCATCGCCCGCAAATCCGTTTCGCAGCCCGTCTTCACCGGCATCACCGCCATCGACTCGATGATCCCCATCGGTCGCGGCCAGCGCGAACTCATCATCGGCGACCGTGCCACCGGCAAGACCACCATCGCCATCGACACCATCATCAACCAGGCCAAGATCAACAAAATCGGCCTCGCCTCGGGCGACTCGAACTTCCGCCCCATCTACTCGATCTACGTCGCCGTCGGACAGAAGAATTCCAACATCGTCCGCACCATCGCGACCCTCGAGGCCGCCGGCGCGCTCGAATACACTGTCATCGTCGCCGCGCCCGCCGCCGACAACGTCGCCAACCAATACATCGCGCCCTTCGCCGGGGCCGCCATCGGCGAATGGTTCATGGAAAACGACATGGACGCGCTCATCATCTACGACGACCTCTCCAAGCACGCCGTCGCCTACCGCCAGATCTCGCTCATCCTCAAGCGCCCCTCCGGACGCGAAGCGTATCCCGGCGACGTCTTCTATCTCCACTCGCGCCTCCTCGAACGCGCCGCCCGCCTCGACGGCAAGGGCTCGCTCACCGCGCTCCCCATCGTCGAAACACTCGCGGGCGACATCTCCGCATACATTCCGACAAACATCATCTCCATCACCGACGGACAAATCTTCCTCGAAACCGACCTCTTCAACCAAGGCACGCGCCCGGCGGTTTCCGTGGGCCTCTCGGTTTCCCGCGTCGGCTCCTCGGCGCAAATCAAGGCGACGAAACAAGTCGGCGGAAAACTCAAGGGCGAGCTCGCCCAGTTCCGCGAACTTGCCGCCTTCGCGCAATTCGGCTCCGACCTCGACGAACGCACCAAGAAGCAGCTCGACCGCGGCAGTCGCATCGTCGAACTCTTCAAGCAACCCGCCGGCGCGCCCATTCCGATCGAGCAGCAAGTCGTGACCCTCTGGGCCATGCAAAACGGCTACTACGACGCGCTCGAAATCAAGGACATCATCGCCACCGCCAAATCGCTCCGCGAATTCTTCGCCACGCGCAAGGCGGAGCTCCTCACCGAAATCCGCACCAAGGCCGCGCTCGACAAGGACCTCGAAGCCAAGATCAAGGCGGCGACCGACGAGTGGCAGCTCACGCAAAAAGCCTGACGGCTTTTTGCTAATGAAGAATGTAAAATGTATAATGAAACCAAAGGCACACACGACCACGCCCGCGCGCGAAAACATGCCTGTGCAAGGAGCGGCGGCATCCCGCCGCCGGACGCGACGCAGTCGCGCCCCATTATCCATTCCACATTATCCATTATTCATTAGGATTTAATCCGCCGACACCAACCCGATGCCATCAACCAGAGACATACGCAGGCGGATTAAATCCGTCAAAAACACCCGCCAGATCACGCGGGCGATGGAGCTTGTCGCCTCCTCGAAAATGAAGAAGGCGCAGCAAGCCGCGATCTCGGGCCGGCCCTACGCCAGCCTCCTCGTGTCGATGATCGCCAACATCGCCCCGCATTTCGACGAGAGCGAGAGCATTCACTCCTTCATCGACAAGCGCGAAATCAAGACACGCGGCATCCTTCTCATCACGACAGACAAGGGCCTCTGCGGCCCCCTCAACACCAACCTCTTCAAGCTCATTTCCGACAACCTCCCGCGCACCACGCCCGTGAAGTTTGTCTCCATCGGACGCAAGGGCACCCAATACCTCGCCCGCATGAAACGCGACATGATCGCCGACTTCCCCGTCAGCGACCGCGTGACATTTGCGGAAACCCGCAACGTCGTTCAGTTCATGGTGAAAAAATATCTCGAAGGCGAGATCGACACCATCGAAGTCCTCTACGCCACCTTCAAAAACACGCTCGTGCAAGTGCCCCAGCTCCGCCCCGTGCTCCCGCTGGCTAACCTCGCCCAGGCGGTTGAGGACCTTCGCAAGCAAAGTGGCGCCGAGCATAAATGCGACACGCGCGAGTTCATTTACGAACCCGGTCCGAAGGCCGTGCTCGACGCGCTGCTCCCATTCTACGTGAACCGCGTCATCCACCAGTATTTCCTCGGCGCGAAAGCCTCCGAGCACAGCGCTCGCATGGTCGCCATGAAGACCGCGAAGGACAACGCCTCCAAGCTCCTCGACAACCTCACGCTCAAATTCAACAAGGCCCGCCAGACCGCGATCACCAACGAAATCATCGAAATCGCCGCGGCCAGCTTCGCCCAGCAATCATAAAAATAACACCTCTGCTTAAATCGATTTGCGACGACTCGCGCCGGTTTAAGCCGAATCCGAAAAACACCAGCCACCGCTCACACTTTTCATGAATACCGGAAAAATCACCCAAGTCCTCGGCGCTGTCGTTGACGTGCAATTCGCCGAAAACGCAATCCCTCCCATCAACCAGGCGCTCACGGTCGAGTTCACCGCCGCGGGCAAGGCCGAGAAACTCACGCTCGAAGTCCAGCAGCACCTCGGCGACGGCGTAGCGCGCACCATCGCCATGTCCTCCTCCGAGGGGCTCGTGCGCGGCATGGATGTCATCGACACCGGCGCCCCGATCACCGTGCCCGTCGGCGAAGGCGTGCTCGGACGCATCTTCAACGTCACCGGCGACACCGTTGACGACCGCGGCCCCGTCACCGCAGAAAAACGCTATCCCATCCACCGCGATCCGCCCGCCCTCGTCGAGCAGGACACCAAGGCCGAAATCCTCGAGACCGGCATCAAGGTCTTCGACCTCATTTGCCCGTTCCTCAAAGGCGGCAAGGCGGGCATCTTCGGCGGCGCGGGCGTCGGCAAAACCGTCGTCATTCTCGAGCTCATCAACAACATCGCCAAGGCGCACGGCGGCTACTCGGTCTTTGCGGGCGTTGGCGAACGCTCCCGCGAGGGCAACGACCTCTATCACGAAATGTCCGAGGCCGGGGTCATCAACCAGGACGACCTTTCCAAGTCAAAAGTCGCGCTCGTTTACGGCCAGATGAACGAACCGCCCGGCGCCCGCATGCGCGTCGCCCTCTCCGCCCTCTCGATGACCGAGTATTTCCGCGACGAAAAGCACCAGGACGTGCTGCTCTTCATCGACAACATCTTCCGCTTTTCGCAAGCCGGCTCCGAGGTCTCCGCGCTGCTCGGCCGCTCGCCCTCCGCCGTCGGTTACCAGCCCACGCTCGCCAATGAAATGGGCATCCTGCAGGAGCGCATCACCTCGACCAAAAACGGTTCCATCACCTCGGTGCAGGCCGTTTACGTGCCCGCCGACGATCCCACCGACCCGGCGCCCGCGAACACCTTTGCCCACCTCGACTCCACCATCGTTTTGGAGCGCTCCGTCGCCGAGCTCGGCATCTATCCCGCCGTCGACCCCCTCGCCTCCACCTCCAAGGCGCTTGATCCCGCCATCGTCGGCGAGGAACACTACAACACCGCCCGCGAAGTCCAGCGCGTGCTCCAGCGCTACAAGGACCTTCAGGACATCATCGCCATCCTCGGCATGGACGAGCTTTCCGACGAGGACAAGCTGACCGTGTATCGCGCGCGCAAACTGCAACGCTTCCTCTCGCAACCCTTCTCGGTGGCCGAGGTCTTCAACGGCTTCCCCGGCAAATACGTGCCCGTCGCCGAGACAATCCGCGGCTTCAAGATGATTCTCAACGGCGAACTCGACGAGGCCGCCGAGGCCGACTTCTTCATGAAGGGCAGCATCGACGAGATTTTGGCTCTCGCCAAAAAATAAAAGCCTGAAGGCTGAAAAAATACATTCACTCACTCAAATTTCACACCACAGAAGCTCCGGCCTTCAGCCTTCAGGCTTGGCAGACTGTCGCTTCGCTCGAAACAGGTCTTCAGAACCTTCCTCCCATGTTAACACTCGAAATCGTCACACCCGCAGCCTGCGTTTATTCAGAAACGATAGAAACGGTGGTCGTTCCCACGACGACCGGTGAGATCGGGATTCTGCCCGGCCACCTGCCGCTGCTCACGCAAGTGCGCGCCGGCGAGTTGCGCGTGACGAAAGACGGCGTGGAGGATTACATCATCATTGGCGACGGCTTTGCGGAGATCGAGTGCGACCGCGTTTCCATCCTCGCCGAAAACGCGATCAACGACGAGGAGATCGACACCAACGCCGCCGAGGCCGCGGTCAAGCGGGCCGAGGCCGCGCTGAAAAACCGCGACAGCATGACGCCCGAGGAGCTCGATCGTGTCGAAGCCGCCATGCGCTTCTCGATGGCGCAACTCGCGCACAAGCTCATGAAGAAATAACACGGGGCTTCGCTTCCCGTAACGGCTCGATGTCCGCGACAGTCGAAATCACCGGGGTCTCGCCCAAGGAAATCCCGATGGAACTGCTTTTGCAGGCGGACCCATCCGAGGAAAAACTCAAGGGCTACCTGCCCCTCTCAACCTGCTTTGCCGCGTGGTCCGACGGCGTGCTGGTTGGCGCCTGCGCGGTCATTCCCACCGACGAAGAAATTTACGAACTGATGTGCATTTCCGTTGCGCCGGCCCACCGGCAAAAAGGCGTCGGCGCGCAGTTGCTCCGGCACGTCATCGCGGCAATCGGAAAGCTGGGCGCGAACCAACTGACCGTCGGCACCGGCAGCTTTGGCTACCAACTGAGTTTTTATCAACGACAGGGTTTTCGTGTTTCATCCATCGACCGGGATTTTTTCATCAAAAACTACCAAGTCCCGATTTTCGAAAATGGAATACAACTCAGGGACATGCTTCGCCTGACTTTCGATTATGGTAAATCAACGTAACGCGCGGGGAGTCATCCAAGGATAAACGCGGCGGCGGTCGGAATCTCGCGGACGCCCGGAACGGCGAAACCGCCCTGCCCCGGCGCCGTTGCGAGGCGATCACTTCACGACGGGGAATTGCGATATTCGCAGCGTGGTGCAGCCGTAGGGAATCAGGGTGATTTCCTCCTCGGGCTGCCCGTAATCGTCGCCCGGTTTGAGCCGTGTGAAGGGAATCGGGCCGGTCATTTCATTGTATAATTTCCAATGGGGAATCCGCTTCGCCTTCACCTTTATTTGCACGGGCGCGTTTTCCAAATTCCAAAAATACTTCGCCTTCTGCCTCGACGGATCGACCGTGACCTTGAAGTGCTCCGCCGTTTTCTTCCTGTTGAAGTTGACTATGCCGTAGTTCCAGTTGTCGGACGAGGTGACTTCGTAATAATGCTCGCCGTAGCGCGTCACGTCCTCGTCAGGGAACTTCTTTTTCGTCCATTGCTCCTCCATCCGCAGCGCATACACCAGCGGGCCGCGTTCCACCGCGATTGAGTTTTCATACCATGTGCTCGTGCTTACCTGCATCGGCAGGCTCAGTTCGAGAACATCCCCGCTTTTCCACGCGCGACGGATCACGGCAATTTCGCCGGCGGCGGCGCTACGCTCCGGTTTTCCGTTCACGCTGACCTCCGCTTTTTTGCACCAGCCTGGAATGCGAA
Source organism: Ereboglobus sp. PH5-5 (assembly GCF_029504805.1). Lineage (NCBI taxonomy): Bacteria > Pseudomonadati > Verrucomicrobiota > Opitutia > Opitutales > Opitutaceae > Ereboglobus > Ereboglobus sp. PH5-5. The sequence continues at coordinate 251,752 of NZ_JAQFIT010000002.1, forward strand.
GATGCAGCGGAAAGTTGATTTCGGAAACACCCTTGTCCTCGATTTGCACGGTAAAGCGGATGCGGTCGTCCATCGGATAATACGTGTCCTCGGTGATTTTCACGCGACGTCCGTCGGCCACCTTGGCGGTGACTTCCGACGGTGAATAAACCAGCGCGGCGAGCCCGTTGTCGGGCGTCGCATGCCAGAGGTTTTGTGTGAACTTGGGCCAGCCCTGGTGCATGTTCGAGGCACAACAGGGGTAACCCGAGAGCAGTCCGTAAACGAGATTGGTGCCGTGCTGGAGAACATCGAAGTTGCGGATGTGGCGCGTCACCATCACTTGGTTCGCCTGCTGAAAATATTGCTTATACATGAAGTCGTCCGTGATCTGCGTGGGCAGCGCGTTGAACGCCACCCGCTCCAAGTGGTCGGCGAAGGCCGTGTCCCCGGTGATGCCGAGTATTGTCTCGAGCGAATACATCAGCTCCACCGCCGAGCACAGCTCGGAGCCTTGCGTGGGATTGCTGCCGTGCAGCGCCTCGTCGCCGCCATACATGCCCTGCGCGTGCCCGTTGAACTTGCGCAGGTCGGCGAATCCCTTGCGCACGGCGTCGAGGTATTTTTTCTCGGGATGCTGCTGATAATACACCGCGGGCTCCTTGATGCCTTGCGCGAGGTTGACGCAGTGAATGCTCGCGAAGCGCGCAAGATCCTCGCCCTTAAGAAACATCCCCGTGAAGTCATGCCCCTGCTTGTGGAGCAGGTCGGCAAGCTCCAGCAAAAATCCGTCGCCCGTTATATTATACAACCAATACACAACTTGAATATTGTCGCACACGCGGAACCGCGCCCAAAATGTCCAATTGCCCAACGGTTTCGCGGGAAGCGTTTTTAGTTGGTATTGAAAATACCGCGTCATGAAACCGATCACGCGCTCGTCGCCCGTCGCCGAGTGGTGCTGTTGCAGGATTTTCAGGACCACCATGCGCGGCCACCAATCCTCGGCGTTCGTGCGCTGCAACCCCGGCTCGCGTCCGTAGTTTTTGGCGGGGCCGAAAAAACCGTCCTCGCGCTGGCTCGCAAGCGCCCACTCAACCCAGGGGCGCGCCTTTTCCTTCAGCGCCCCGTCGTCCAAAATGTGCGCGAGCGGCAGCAAACCGTCGATCCAGTAGGGGCCGCGCTCCCATTGATCGCCGTCGCCGCCGAGCCAGCCGTTGCGCGAGCCCATCACCTGCGGATACAGCGTGTCCATTTGTCCCGTCGCGCCGGTTTTCTGGCGTTTCAGCATCTCGTGCAACCAGCCCTTCGCCTTGATGCTCCCGAGCGGAAGCTCGACGTAGGGTTTCCGCGCCAGCGGAAAACGATTGTTCGGATAATTGTATTCCGCCGACGCGCGCGCGCCGCCCAGGCACAGGGCGAGCGCGAGCACCAGCAACAACGGGGCTTGGGCTGTTTTCATGGGGATGATTTGTGAATTGTTGGGATTCTGAAAAAATATTCCTCGCCCCTCAGGCGTCAGCCGGGAGCGGCGGGCAGCTGCAAACGAGATTTCGGTCGCCGTAAACATTGTCCACGCGGCCAACCGACGGCCAGAACTTGTGCTCGCGCACCCACGCGGTCGGGAACGCCGCCTGCTCGCGCGAATAGGGACGGTCCCATGTGTCCGCGCAGACGACCTTCGCCGTGTGCGGCGCGTTTTTCAGGACGTTGTTCACCTTGTCCGCACGGCCCTCGACCACGTCCGCGATTTCCTTCGCGATGGCGATGAGCGCGTCGCAGAAACGGTCAAGCTCGACGAGCGATTCGCTTTCCGTCGGCTCGATCATGAGCGTGCCGGGCACGGGGAAACTCATCGTCGGCGCGTGGTAGTTGTAATCCTGCAGGCGCTTCGCGATGTCGTCCACCTCGATGCCGTGCTTCTTGAACTGGCGGCAGTCGATGATGCACTCGTGCGCGACATGGCCCGTCGCGCCCTTGTAGAGAACCGGGTAGTGCGCGTCGAGCTGGCGCGCGATGTAGTTGGCGTTGAGGATCGCGAGCTTCGTCGCCTGCGTGAGCCCCGCCGCGCCCATCATGCGAATATACATCCAGGTGATCGGCTGCACGCTCGCGCTGCCGTGCGGCGCCGCGCTGACCGCGCCGGGCGTGTTGTATTGCGAGTGCCCGGGCAGGAACGGCGCGAGGTGTTTTGCCACGCCGATCGGGCCGACGCCGGGGCCGCCGCCGCCGTGCGGAATTGCGAAGGTTTTGTGCAGGTTGAGGTGGCAGACGTCCGCGCCGATGTGGCCCGGCGAGGTGAGGCCGACTTGCGCGTTCATGTTCGCGCCGTCCATGTAGACCTGCCCGCCGTGCGAGTGCACGATGTCGCAAATCTCGCGAATCGGCGCCTCGAACACACCGTGCGTCGAGGGATAGGTGACCATGATCGCGGCGAGGTTGTCCGCGTGCTCGGCGGCCTTGGCGCGGAGGTCGGCGACGTCGATGTTGCCCGCCGCGTCGCATGCCACGACGACCACTTTCATGCCCGCCATCACCGCCGTCGCGGGATTCGTGCCGTGTGCGCTGACCGGGATGAGGCAGATGTTGCGGTGCCCCTGCCCTTGCGCGATGAGGTAGCGGCGGATCGTGAGGATGCCCGCGTATTCGCCGTTCGCGCCGGAGTTCGGCTGGAGCGAAACCGCGGCGAAGCCGGTGATTTCCGCGAGCCAGGTTTCGAGGTCGGAAAACAACTTCGCGTAACCGCGCGCCTGCTCCGCCGGCGCAAACGGATGCGGCGCCGCAAACTCCGGCCAGGTGATCGGAAGCATTTCGCTGGCGGCGTTGAGTTTCATCGTGCACGAGCCGAGCGAGATCATCGAGTGGCAGAGCGACAGGTCGCGCGCCTCGAGCCGCTTGATGTAGCGCAGCATTTCGTGCTCGGTGTGATAGCTGTTGAAAACCGGATGCGTAAGAAACGCGCTGGTGCGGGCCAGCTTTTCTGGAATCTGAGATTTGAAATCTGAAATTCGCGCCGCGGGCGCGCTCCCGGCGATGATTTGAATGAGATCCCCGACATCGGCGTCGGTTGTCGTCTCGTCGAGCGACACGCCGACGGTGCTCGCGTCGATTGCGCGGAGGTTGATTTGCTTCGCGGAGGCGCGGGCGTGAATGACGGACGCATCCACATTTTGGATACAGAGCGTGTCGAAAACCGGCGCATCGTTCGTGGCGATGCCCGCGGCCTGAAGCGCGGACTGGAGGCGCAGCGTGTGCGCGTGCGCGCGGCGGGCGATTTTGCGCAATCCCTCCGGCCCGTGATACACGGCATACATCGACGCCATCACGGCGAGGAGCACTTGCGCGGTGCAAATGTTCGACGTGGCCTTGTCGCGGCGGATGTGCTGCTCGCGCGTGCCGAGCGCGAGGCGGAGCGCGGGGTCGCCCTGCGCGTCCCTCGACACGCCGACGAGCCGTCCGGGCATCTGGCGTTTGCAGGCGTCCCTGGTCGCCATGTAGCCGGCGTGCGGCCCGCCAAAACCCATCGGCACGCCGAGGCGTTGCGCGCTGCCCACGGCGACATCGGCGCCGAACTCGCCCGGCGCGCGCAACAGCGTGAGCGCGAGCAAATCCGCCGCCACCACGCAGAGCGCGCCCGCCTCGTGCGCGCGGGCGAAGAAGTCGGCGTAGTCGCAAATGTTTCCGCGCGTGTCGGGATACTGCACGAGCACGCCGCACCAGGTGGCGTCGGGCGCGGCCTTCGTGTAATCGCCCGTGACGACGTTGATGCCGAGCGGCTCGGCGCGCGTGCGGATGAGGTCGATGGTTTGCGGATGGCACGCGTCGGAAACGAAGAACGTGTTTCGCGTGGTGTTGTTCGCGACGCGATGGCAAAGCGTCATGGCCTCCGCCGCGGCGGTGGCCTCGTCGAGCAGCGAGGCGTTGGCGATGTCGAGCGCGGTGAGGTCGGTGACGAGCGTTTGGAAGTTGAGAAGCGCCTCGAGGCGGCCCTGCGAAATCTCCGCCTGGTAGGGCGTGTAGGCCGTATACCAGCCGGGGTTTTCGAGAATGGCGCGGCGAATGACCGACGGCGTGCGCGTGCCGTAGTAACCGCGGCCGATGAACGAGCGGCGCATTTCGTTTTGGCGCGCGACCGCCAGCAATTCCGCCAGCGCGTCGCTCTCGCCCGCGGCGGCGGGAAGTTTCAGCTCGCGCCCGAGCCGGATGCCCGCGGGCACGGTTGCGTCGATGAGCGCGTCGAGCGACGGCTGCCCGAGCGTTTCGAGCATCTTCGCAACATCGGCCTCGGTCGGCGAGTTATGACGCGGGGCAAAAACATCGGAGACGGTCTCCGCGGGCGTGGGATTTGTCATGCCGTAACGCTAGGAATCGCGCCGCGCCGCTGGCAACAGATTTAACCCCAAAAAGCGCATTTGGATTGGACGCGCCGCAAAACAAGCTCGCCCGCCCGCCGTCCGCTTCGACATGCTTCCCACATCAATCAAAAAGGTGAAAGGCACGCTCCAGAGAATCTTCAAGCTTGAGGAAAATCGCACCACGGTTTCGCGCGAAATCCTGGCCGGGCTGACGACGTTTGCCGCGATGGCCTACGCGCTCACCGTCAATCCCGGCATCCTGGCCGACGCGGGCATGGACAAGGCCGCGCTCGTCACCATCACCGCGCTCAGCGGCGCGGTCGCCACCATCCTCATGGCGCTGCTCGCAAACTATCCGCTCGCGATGGCGCCGAGCATGGGCATCAACGCGATCTTCACCTACACAATCTGTCGCGACATGGGCACGGGCTGGTCCGACGCGCTCGGCATGGTTTTCATCAACGGCATCCTGTTTTTCATCCTGTCCGTGACCAACGTGCGCGCGCGCATCGTCGATTCGCTGCCCTACTCGCTCAAGATCGCCATCACTTGCGGCATCGGGCTTTTCATCGCGTTTCTCGGGTTGCAAAAGGGCGGCATTGTCGTCGCCGACCGCGACACGCTTCTCGCGGCGAGCAACTTCGCCACCCCCGAGGTCGCGCTCTGCCTCGGCGGAATCATTTTCACGATGATTCTGGTCACGCGCCGCGTGCCCGGCGCGATCATCATCGGCATCATCGCAACGACAATCGCGGGCGCGTTCATCACCGGCGCAAACGGCCGCGCGATCACGCACCTCGACCTCGCCACCGCGCGCTGGCTGCCCGCCTCGCCGGAGCCGCATTTTTTCAAGCTCACCTTCGGTTTTCTCTCCAGTTGGGACGCGTTTATCAAGGCGGTCCCCGTCATCCTCGTGCTGTTGCTGATCTCGATGTTCGACAGCATCGGCACGCTCATCGGCGTCGCCAAGCGCGCCGGGCTGCTGCGCGACGACGGCTCGCTGCCGCGCATCGGGCGCGTCTTCGTAGCCGACTCGGTCGCCGCCGCGTGCAGCGCGCTGTTCGGCACATCGACCGTCGTCAGTTACGCCGAGTCCGCGTCGGGCGTCGAGGCGGGCGGGCGCACCGGATTGACCGGCGTCACCGTCGCGGTGCTCATGCTGCTCGCGCTGTTTTTGACCCCCGTCATCCTGTGCATCCCCAACGCCGCCATCGCGCCCGCGCTCATCATCGTCGGCGTTTTTATGATGCAGTCCGTCGTTGAGATCAAAATGGACGACTTCACCACCGCCGCGCCCGCCGTGCTCACGATCATGGCGATCCCGCTCACCTTTAGCATCGCAAACGGCATCGGCATCGGGATTCTCGCGTCGGTGATGCTTGCGCTCTTTACCGGCAGGGCGCGATCCATCACAGTCATCGGTTACATAATCGCCGTCATCTTTTTCCTGAAATTTTTCCAACTCTTCCCGTTCAACCACGCGGGCTAAACACACCGCCGCCTTGACCACGCTTAAAAACACTCCCGACTTCGAAGCGCTCATCCGCCAGTTTCACCACGCCGAGGGAAGCGCCCTCGCGCCGCTCTCGCCCGAGGACCGCCCGCTGCACGGCCAGACGCTCTACCTCGCCAGTTGCGAACTCGAAATGCGCTTCGGCAATTTCCGCGCGCACATTTTTCAGGACATCATCGACAAGCACTACCTCATCGCGCTCGCGCACGGCGACATCACCAGCGCCGAACCGCTCCACATCCGCATGCACTCCTCGTGCGTGACGAGCGAAACCCTGCGCGGCTGCGATTGCGATTGCGTCGAGCAACTCGAAAGCGCGCTCGAGCTCATCGCCAAAAAGCGCCGCGGCATCCTCTTCTACCTCATGCAGGAGGGCCGCGGAGTCGGCTACGCCGCCAAGGCGCGCGACCGCATGATCGTGCAAGCCTCCGGCGACCGCCTCACCACCTTCGACGCCTACGCCGCGATGGGGCTCAAAAAAGACCACCGCCACTACGACAACATCTCGCAAATCTGCCACCTCCTCGGCATCCGCGCGCCTTTCAACGTCCTCACGAACAACCCCGACAAAGTCGCCGCCCTCCGCGCGCAAGGCATCCCCATCGCCGCCACCGAGCCGCTCGAAGTCGAGCCCTCGCCCTTCAACCTCGCCTACCTCACCTCGAAGGCCACCTGCGGCGGCCACAACCTCAAGCGCCCCACCGTCAGCAAGGTCCGCCGCGCCGCGCCGCCCGAGCCCGTCGACGCCTTTCGCCCGCACGCCCTCGCCAACGCACGCCGCTTCATCTACGCCGCCAGCTATTTTCTCCCCATAAAACAAGTCGACGACTGCGCGCTGCTAACCGGCGAACAATACCAAAAAATAACCGACGCCCACCGCGCGCTCATCCTCGAGCACACGCCGCTTCGCGACAACCGCCACCTCGTAAAAATCTCCCCCGCCGCCCTCGCCGCGCACCGCAAGGCCAACCCCGGCGACACCGTCACCGACCTTCTCGCCGCGCCCTACTGGTTCCGCACGCACGTTTATTACGACATCGTCACCTGCCAGGAACACGTCGTCCTCACGCACGGCCAGCCGCGCGCCGGCGACATCCCCGTGGTGCGCCTTCACAGCGAGGCGCTCTTCAACCGCTTCCCGCTCCGCACCGCCGCCAACCGCGACAAAATGAAGCAGTCCGTGAAGCACATCATCACCTACGGCTGCGGCGCGCTCCTGCTCATCTACAACGACGGACGAGGCGCCGGCTTCGGGGCCTACGCCACCGACCTCATGATGACGCAAACCGGCCAGGCCCGCACCACCGACGAGTCCTACCGCAAGCTCGGCATCAGTTACGACAGCCGCGACTACGACGCCGCGATGCTCCTTTTGAGGCAGCACATCCCAAATGAAAAAATCCAGATGGTGATGAACAACCCCGACAGCCTCGTGAAGAAAAACGAATACATCGCCGCATTAAAAGCGCACGCCATCGACGTGGACCGCTGGATATTCTTGGACGAGCATCCGGTGTATGAGTGAGCGGCGTTGACGCATGCGCGCCTTGTTATGCCGCGTTTTTAGGCAGGGCGGTTTCGATGTTCCGAGCGGCAGCGACAGTATTACAACCGTCGCGTTTGCCGCTCGTAATTCTCGGCGAGCGCGCCCCACCCGTTAAGGTCTAAAACGCGCTCGCAACCGGAATCACTCCACTTTTTCGATGAATGTCGCCAGCACGGTTTCGCCGCCAAGAAGATCGAGCTTTCCGTTAACAATGCGCCAGCCCGTCACCGAGGGGAAGATTCGGTTGTATTTGTGCTCAAGCTCCATGTCGGGCTGCGGTCCCGCCATGCGCGTCGAAACCATCATGCCAAACGAAAGATTCGCGCCATCCAGTTTATACAGGCCGCTGTAATTGTTGACCGGCGACTTGCCTGCCGCGCGGGTGTTCGTCGCGTCGAACTGCAAGGTGGGCAGCCCCCTGTAGTCGGACGCGTTCAGCACAACCCCGCCGAGGCTTTCCAGCCTCCAGGATTTCGACACCAGCACCGCCGGGTCGGTTTGCGTGATCGTGGCCGCGGCGGCCACCGCCGGCTTCGCCGATTTGTCCGCGCACGCCGATACGAAAAGCGACAGCGCCGCAATGAAAGTGAGAGAAACGATTGTCCGTGTATGTTTAGTCATGATGTTGAATTGAACAGTTCGCCCATAAATGGTTCCGAAAACCGCAACAATGCAACCCCGTCCGTTGTTTTCAAAATAAACTTACACTTGAATCGCGGAAGCGCGGAAGGGCGGAAAAGCGGAGCCATGCTAGAAGCTCCGCCGCAACCGAATGGCCTTCGTGGCGCGGACCGTCATGCCGGTTTGGAACCATGGAAATCCGACTCAGTTTTTCCGCCCCTCCGCCCTTCCGCGTTTCCGCGTTTCCGCGATTTTCACCATTTTCACGGAAGTATAAAAGCGCCCATCCACGCGGTGAGTTGCAATTCCTGAACGCCCGCCATTCGTGTTTTTCACGAGAGCTCAGAGTCTTACTGTAATTTTTGGGCAAGCTGGCGCGCGCAACCCGCCCCGCGCAATCTGCGGGCAAAGCTTAACCCTCGGATCCCCTCACCCTCCGCAAAAGAACGATGACCCACCCACTGTCATTTTTCGCCTTGCTCCCCGTGCGAGACCCGAGGAACGCGCACAGAGAACCCAGAAACTGAAGAACCCATGAACACCAATATACAGATATCACGTTTGCGCTTTGCGTCCATGGCCGTCGGCGGACTTGTTTTGTCCGGCACGCTGGCAATGGCGCAGGCTGTCAGGCCCGACACCACCCCGACCTCCGACACCCCGCCGATCCCCGTCACCACACGGGCCGCCACCCCGGCTCCGATTGATGACGAGATCATCATGCTGTCACCCTTCCAAGTGGATGCGACAAGGGACAAAGGTTATTATGCCGAGAACACCCTCGCCGGCAGCCGCATGCGAACAAATATCTCCGACTTGGGCGCGGCGATCTCGGTGGTCACAAAACAGCAGATGGAGGACACCGCATCGTTGGATATCAACGACGTGTTCAGGTATGAAATCAACGCCGAGGGTTCATCAACCTATACGCCAATCAGCGCCCCCGGACGCGCCGCGACGGGATATGCGGACAACATCAGCGGCAACAGCACGGGCGGCGGTGAAATCAGAACCAACTCGGGCGCCAACCGGCTGCGCGGCATGGGCGCGCCCAGCATGGCGTTGAATTACTATTCGGCGCTCTCCCAGATTCCGTTCGATTCCTACAACGCCGCCTCCGTCGAAATCAACCGCGGCCCGAACTCGCTGCTCTTCGGCATGGGCAATCCCGCCGGCATCGTCAACATGAGCATGGCGCAAGCGTTGATAAACAAAAACACGGCGCAAGTGATGGTGCGCATCGATGACCGCGGCTCAAACCGCGCCTCGTTCAATTTTAACAAAACGCTCATCAAGGACAAACTGGCCGTCTATGGCGCGCTTTTGTATAATGACGAGCAATTCGAACGGAAGCCCTCCTACGACATCACTCGCAGGCAGTATGCCACCGTCACCTACCAGCCGTTCAAGAGAACCAAGATCACCGCCAGCATCGAAGGCTACAAAAACGACGGCCGCCGCCCCAACTTTATGACGCCAAAGGATTATGTGACCAGCTGGGTCAACGCGGGCAAACCCGGCTACGATCCGCGAAGCGGCACGTTTGTCCTCGAGGACGGATCCGTGGTGCCCTATGTCACAAACGCGAACTCCCCGCTTGCTGAAAACATGGTGAACTACCTCAAGGGACTGCCCAACTTTGTAACCGCCAAATATACCGAAAAAAGAACCGACGGACGGCTCACGGGCGCCACCTACGACGGCGTGAATGTTTTCACGGCGGACATCATCACCAACATAAAATCCCCCATGCGCATTCCCGGCATCGCAATCCACGCGTCGAGACCCTTCCAGATGCTCGACAGCGGAAACAGCGTCGGATTTTATGAGACCGCCGCCGACCGGGTGCTCGCAGCCTGGGGAACCACCACCGTCACGCCAGCCGAGGCGGACATCTGGGCAAACCCCACCTGGTATAACGCCTATAACGCATCCTATACGCGCTCCTACGGGAACGCCGCGAAATACGCCGCGACCATGCCCAGCTACAAGGACCCGGGCGTTTCCAACTCGGCGATTTATGATTGGACCGACATCAACACCAACCAGATGAATTTCGCCGAGGCCCGCAACACCAACTACAATGTTGAGTTCGAGCAGGAAATACTCCCCGGCTTGCTGCACTTCAGCGCCGGCTGGTTCAGGCAGGACTACAGGGCGGTGCAAAACTACACCGTCGCCCAACTCGACGCCGCGACCCTGTATGTGGACACCAACCTGTATCTCCCGGACGGGACGGAAAACAAATACTTCGGGCAGGTTTATCTGGAGGACACGGACGCGGACACATGGGAAACCAGCATCAACACCGACCAATACCGCGCCATGCTGGCCTTTACCCCGGACTTCACCAAAAACAAGGGATGGACCCGCTGGCTGGGGCGCCACAACATTCTCGGCCTCGTCTCCCATCATGAAACGGAGACCAAGACCTATCGGAAACGCCTCATGTTCGTGGGCGCGGGCAGCGAGGCGAGCGCCTTGCGATACCTGCCCGATCCGACGCGGGGCAGCACATGGTCATACACATACGGGCACGGCTCCCGGGTTGGCCGCAGCGAGGACGGACGGGCCGCCTATCGCATGTATTACCTCTCCTCTCCCGGCGACCCCGGCGGCGTGGTCACGCACGCCTCCGGCGCATGGTCCGGCGCGACCTCCTACACCGGCGATATTCTGGGATACAATTACAACACCAACCAATGGGAACCCTACAACATGACCATGGGGCTTTCCACCCACAGCGCCGGCACCGACAGGCAGGAACGCAAGCTCCTCTCCTACAGCACGGCCATCACCAGCTACCTGTGGAAAGACAGGCTCATCACGACATTCGGCATCCGCCGCGATGAAAACAAAACCCGCACCACCGACAAGGGCGCCACAACCAACGCGCAAAAATTCGTGGACGGATATTACCAGACTGAATACGTGAATTCATTCAGGACCAAATGGAACGAGCTCAACGGCACCACAAAGACCGTTGGCTTCGTCCTGAAACCCTTCCTGAACTGGGAGGCGATTGAAAAACGGGCCGCGGACGGCAACCTGTTTTGGGAATTCGTGCGCGACTTTGGCATCAGCTACAACAAATCCGACAATTTCGACGCCCCTCCCGCATCCTACGTCGATTACTTCGGCAACGCCCTGCCCAAGCCGGTCGGAAACGGCAAGGACTACGGCGTGCAATTCTCGCTGTTCCAAAACAAACTCTTCACACGCATCTCCTGGTTCAAGGCGACCAGCGAGAACAACTATATCAACCCCAGCTCCGCCGGCTCGCGCCTGACCACGCTCATCGACACCAACTCATTTCGCGGCTGGGCGGAACGAATCGCCCTGCTCAACCTCACCAACATGAACGTCGTGGGATCGCCCACCGACACCGCCGACTGGGTGAACCTCGCACGGGCGTCGGTCAACGAGGACGCGCTCAAGACCGAAATATCAAGGATATGGGGACAGGATTATGACTACTACGCGAACCTGCCCGGAACCCCCTACGGCACACAGACCCTTGAGGCCAAGGGTGTCGAAGTCATGATGAACTACAATCCCACCCCCAACTGGACCATGCGGCTCACCGCGGGAAAACAAAGAACTGTTTATAACAACGTGCTGAAGGAATTCGACGCGTGGTATAATCACCGAAACCAATTCATGGAAAATGCGCGCGCCGCCGACTTCCTCAACGCGGACAAGCAGCAATACGCCACCTACACACCGTTCAATTCGACCACGCCGGTCATTTTGGATGAGTTCTGGCAGAGTTCGGGTTACATAGCCGAATACGGCCCCAACAATGCCTATGGTTACAGAGTCGCCCGCGACTATTACGAAGGCGTGGTGACGCCCGAGGAACTATTGGCCAAGATTCTGCAAGGACAAGTTGCGCCGGGACAACGGAAGTATCGCGCCTCCTTTGTTACCAATTATGTCTTCACCCATGGTCCCCTGAAAGGTTTCTCCGTTGGCGGCGCCCAGCGCTGGGAGGACAAGGCCATCATCGGTTATTACGGCAAAGCCAGCAACCCCCTCACGCCCGAGAAAATCGACCTGGCGGACACCTCGCGCCCGATGTATGACAGCGCCAAGTGGTATACCGACCTCTGGGTCGCCTACACATGCAAGGTCTTCAACAACAAGGCGCGCATGAAAATCCAACTCAATGTGACCGATGTCTTCCAAGACGGAGAGTTGCAAGTGGTCGCGAGAAACTACGACGGCTCCCCCGTCTCGTATCGCATCATGGACCCGCGCAAGTTCATCCTGACAGCCACCTTCGATTTCTAAGCCGGTTCATGGGTTTTGACCGGCCGGTCCGGACAAAGGCATCCCCCAAAAAGGGGATGCCTTTTTTATCGAGGCATTTTCGAAAATAGAAAGGCGCAAAAAGATTTGATCGCGGAAGCGCGGAAGGACGGAAAGTCGGAATCAATTAAGAAGCTATGTCTCAATCGAATAGAGCCGAATAGTCTTCGCAGCGCGGACCGCAAAGTCCGCCGGATTGGAATCATGAAAATTTGACTCAGCTTTTCCGCACTTTCGCCCTTCCGCGTTTTCGCGATTAGCCAAATGGAATAGCCACAAAAAGGCACAAGAGACACAAAAAGAATTGATCGCGGAAGCGCGGAAGGGCAGAAAGTCGGAATCAGTTAAGAAGCTCTGTCTCAATCGAATAGAGCCGAATAGTCTTCGCAACGCGGACGGCCAAGTCTGCCGGATTGGAATCATGGAAATTTGACTCAGCTTTTCCGCGCTTCCGCCTTTTCGCGTTTCCGCGATTAGTCGAATGGAATAGCCACCAAAAGGCACAAGAGGCGCAAAAGAATTGATTGAGGAAGCGCTGTCTCAATCGAATAGCTTTCGTAGCGCGGACAGCCAAGTCTGCCGGTTTGTAATCATGGAAATTTGACTCAGCTTTCCGAACTTCCGCTCTTCCGCGTTTCCGCGATTATGTATTTTTCGGTGAAGCAAAATTCTTGTGTTCAAAACAAGGAGGCGCATTGTTCTGAGGCAATCCCAAGAACAGTAAGCCTGACAAGATGTTACCATGTCCCCTCTCGACCTCATTCCCGTGGAGCATGTCCAATCGCGAATCCTCGTGCTGCGCGGTCAACGGGTCATAATCGACAGGGATTCGGCCCGGCTTTACGGCGTGACCACCAAGCGGCTGAATCATTCTAACGCTCGTTCAAAACGACGCAACCAGCACTCACGTAGGGGCTTCGCTTGCGAAGCCCGGTTCGATTGTCAGACCAACCACGGGCGTCGCAAGCGACGCCCCTACATTGGTGTCAATTTGTTCGCGCGTGGGAATCAACGGGTGAATCGCTATCAACGGCGGTTTCCCGCGGATTTTCGTTTTCAACTTGCGCGAGAGGAATGCTCAGAGGTGGTCGCGAAATGCGACCACCTTGGCAACTTGCGATTTAGCAATACATTGCCTTATGCCTTCACCGAGCATGGGGCGATTCAGACGGCCAATGTGATAAACTCTGCCACCGCCGAGGAAATGGGCGTGATGGTTGTCCGGGCGTTCATACAACTCCGGCAAATGATGGTGAATCACAAGGCTCTCACGGCAAAACTGGCCGAACTGGATGCCCGCTTGGGCGAACATGACGAGCAAATCGCCTCGCTGGTTGAAGCCATTCGTAATCTCACAATGCCGGATGGCCCTTTGCATAAGCGGAAAATTGGGTTTGTCCGCACTGACGGTTGAAACAAAATCAACAAACATTGATCTACTCGCTCAAAATTTTGTTAACAAGTCTCGGATTGCCCCTTCCACCTTACATCACTTTCTAAATGTTTTTCCGGTTTTCCGTCCCCTACCATTAAGACCAGAGGTTTTTTCTGGCGTCCATTGCATCCGTCAGGCTTGATCTAGGCCGTAACAAACATCAACCTGATCAAACCGTCATTCAATTAGTTTCTCACAACTCGTTAATTCCACGCTATTTTATAATGATCGATCCTCAAAAAATACCACACTTGATGAAGTATATGGGATCCAAACGCGAGATCTTAGAGTTTATACTAAGCTCCGTTAAAGATTTAAATATCAAATCAGAATGGTTTTGTGATTTATTTGCTGGGACGGCCGTCGTAGGATGTTCACTAAGAGATAAATATAATCTCCAGATTAATGACATTCAGACATATTCATCAGTTTTTGCCAATACCTACCTGATGAATCTGGGGAAAGGCTTCACCGCTGAAAGAATTAATGAAATTGAAGCCCATGCAAAATCATTAGTTGCTGAATTTTATTCGAAATATCCAGAACTGAAATTCCCATATTTCACTAAAATCAGTTTCGACAAACTTTCTAAAATTGAAAAGAAGCAACAAAATTTGATAAATAAGGAATTTGATGTAGGATTCCATCTTTTTACTAAATATTATTCTGGGACATATTGGTCTTTTGATCAATGCGTTTGGATTGATTCAATTAGAGCAATAGCTGAAGAATGCCATGGAACTCCTGAATTTTATATTATACTTTCTTCGTTAATTTATGCTATGTCCTACACTTCTCAAGGAACAGGCCATTTTGCTCAATTTAGAGATGTAAATAAGGAAAATATGTCAGATATCCTGATCTATAGATGCAGGGATATCTGGCCTTTATTCGAAAAAAAATTCAATGAACTTATTAACGTCTTAACCATAAAAGTGCGCAGGAAATTTAGAATAACATCTTTAGATTATCTTGATTGCTTAAGAATTATTGAAGAAAATAGTATCGTATATGCCGACCCGCCATATAGCTCAGTGCATTATTCAAGATTTTATCATGCAATAGAAACTTTAGTAAGATACGACTATCCACATGTAAAATATAAAGGGAGATATCGAGAGGATAGACACCAATCTCCATTCAGCAAGAAAACCGAGGTTGCTAGCGCCTTTAAGCTTCTATTTGAAAATATCAAATTAAGAAAATCCCACATCATATTAAGTTACAGCGACAATGGAATGATTCCCCCAAAGGACATATTAAGAATAGGGAAAGACACCCTTGGTCGATCCTACTCAAGTAAGATTTTTAAAAAAGGACACAAACATAGTAAAATGGGAAGATCAGATGAACACAACATGGAAGTAAATGAACTGTTGATATCTTTTAAAAGAAACTAATTTATATGAAAACACATATAGATTTCAAGAAACTAAAAACATCTTGGACGAAATATGATATTGTTCAAACTTTTGATGTTATTCACAGTATTGATACAATTCAAAAATTTGTTCGCAAGGAGGCTGCCATTGATGAGCCTATCTTACGCTCTTTTTTGGGAATGAATACTCTGAATGACGCAATCCCCCAATATTGGTTTGAAATTCAAAAATATCCAGCCGAGAAATCTATCTTCTCATTACTTGCTCTTATTTTCACACATGGAGGTATTGTGGAAGAATTCGCACTGAAATATTCTACAGGGAACATGAAAGGAGTGTTTCACCTAGAAGATGGAAAACAGTATACAAATATTAGAAGTGCACTAGTAGAATCTGGATCTGCCGATCCTAGTTACCGACGCAAAAAAGAGGTGCCATATGATATGTCCATTGTTTTCTATAATCCAGAAGTCGGAAAATTATTCAAAAATGTTTTAAAAGAACGTTTTTTTCGACTGATCCAAAACGAATTATCTAATGATGAGTTTTACGAAGAATGCTTCTTAAATAATTTTCATAAAGCGCTTGGTGTAAACAAAACACAATTTAAAAATTGGCTAGAGGGTGGAACATTTGATACTCATTACATAAATGGCATCTTAATAGAAAAGTTTTTTTCTATTAAGAAATTAAATTTGAATTTCAAAAAATCGAAGGAAGTTTATTTTGTTGGAGAAAACGGGGACGGAAAATCGTTGCTATTAATGGCCTTATATTTGGCATTTAAAGGAAACTATATCGCAACAAAGACGGAATATAAAGAAACAGCACAAGCTGTCGATATTTTAAGATCGCAGAATATTCTGCTCGATGGATTTGATGAGCTCGATGAAACGTATACTCTCCAGCAAGCAAACTACCTAGAAAATATATATGCGTATGGAACTCACCGGGGGCGGTATTCTTCAGACACTCCTGAAAAATATGGATTTATGTCTCTTTTTGATTTTAATGTAACCTTGAATGATCCAGTAGCATGGCTGAAAAATCAAAGATTATTGGAGCTAGAAAGTATAAATAGTGGAGTTGATGCTGTTAATAAAAAATATCTAATGGCAGTCGATGAGCTTGAGAAGATATTTTTTGAATTACTAGAACGAAATGTCAAAGTAGAAATTCAAGGGACTGATGTAAAATTCATTGAAAAA
This sequence comes from Ereboglobus sp. PH5-5, assembly GCF_029504805.1. Taxonomy (NCBI): domain Bacteria; kingdom Pseudomonadati; phylum Verrucomicrobiota; class Opitutia; order Opitutales; family Opitutaceae; genus Ereboglobus; species Ereboglobus sp. PH5-5. Next base: position 268,102 of record NZ_JAQFIT010000002.1, read on the forward strand.
GAATATCCGTTGACACTTGAACAACTGTCTGAGGGTTATCGGAGTATTATAATTTTTGTTTGCGATTTGCTATACAGATTTAGTCTCAGTAATAAAAGGGAACAGGATATAAGATTAATGAAGGGTGTAGTCCTAGTCGATGAGATAGATCTGCATTTGCACCCTAAGTGGCAACGAATAATTATAAAGAGACTTCGCTCTCTTTTTCCAAATATACAGTTTTTTTTCACAACTCATAGTCCAGCTATTATTCAAGGTGCCTCTAATGATGCGATAATTTATAAAATATACCGAGATAAAGGTGAAACAAAGGCTAGCGACCCTTACTTAAGAAGTGATTTAAATCATCTGATGGTCAATACACTGATAACATCACCACTATTTGGACTGGAAGATTCCCGTTTGGATGAAGATAATGATGATTCAGTCACGGATGATAGTTTTCTTTTGTATAGAATCAACGAACAGCTGAAGTCGCGCCTGAAAGAGCAGAAACTGCATGGGAAAACTTTTATAAATAATCAAGAAATCGATGATGCCATAAATAGTATAATTAACGAGGAATTATCTAATGATAAAGATTGATAAAGATATCTGGGCTGTGCCAACTTCCCTGACTCCGCCCTATAGAATCTACTTCCCAACTGCTTCTTTTCCACGACCATGCAAAACAACACATTCCCGGAGAATCGAGCTAATAAGAGGCGGAAAATATATAGACGACGATAAATACAATAGTAGATATAAATATTCTGATATTATTGAAAAATTAAAACTCATTTATCATAAAAAATGTGCGTTCTGTGAGCAAAAAGTAGAGCAACTGCATGCGGAGCATTTTCGCCCCAAACAGACATACTATTGGTTAGCCTATAGCTGGGACAATCTTGTCCTTGCTTGCCCTAAGTGTAATGAGCACAAAGGGCGACAATTCGAATTAAGGGGGACACCGTATGTCTTTAAGGTGAATAAATATCATATTGCAAAGATAAACGCGTTGTCAGCTTTACATGATTCTATAGAATTACCGAAAATGGTTAACCCAGAGACTCAAGATCCTCGTGGCAATATTGATTTTTCAGAAAACGGCGAAATTAGTTCAACAGATGAATGCTTTGATTACACAATTAAAACATGTAAATTGAACAGGAAATATTTAATGGATAATAGGCGTAAGCTTTTAAATTCATTTAGAAATAAAATCCGTTCAGAGTTGATTTATGCTAAAGATGAACAAGCGCAGCGCAATGCTATTGGTGTTTTGGTTCGAGATTTTGCACGTGAGGCTCAAAATTTGGAAAATGAGTATATTGCCTTTCGTCGATATTCTATTGAAAAAAAGTGGTTAAATGCCATTGTGAATGAGCTTATTTCTAATAATATAACTCCATAAAAATAAGGCACTACAACTCGTTCTCTTGGTTATGTATATATTAACAGTGTAGCTTTTCTCTATACAAATATAAACTGCGGTATGATGCGATCTACAGAGCGATAAACTGATAGTTGATGTTCTAAAAAAACACGGACTTGAGAGCCGTGTTTTTAAGTGTTTGAGGAAAGGTGCAGGTCGAACCTGCTTACAAACGCTCCAAGAGCAACTCCAGTATCTTCTTCGTGCTCTTCGGGATGACTGTGCCGGGGCCGAAGATGGCGCTGGCGCCGTTTTTCAGGAGGAAGTCGTAGTCTTGCGCTGGAATAACACCGCCGCAGATGACCAGGATGTCTTCGCGGCCTCGTTTTTTGAGCTCGGCTACGAGTTGCGGGAGGAGGGTTTTGTGGCCTGCGGCCAAGCTGCTCATCGCAACGACGTGGACGTCGTTTTCGACGGCTTGCTGGGCGGTCTCCGCCGGGGTTTGGAAGAGCGCGCCGATGTCGACGTCGAAGCCGAGGTCGGCCATTGCGGTGGCGACAACCTTGGCGCCGCGGTCGTGACCGTCCTGGCCGAGTTTGGCGACGAGGATGCGGGGGCGGCGGCCTTCCTTTTCCTCGAATTTTTTGACGAGTGTGCGGACTTCGTTGATGATGGGTTCGTCTCCGTAGGCCATGCGATAAACTCCTGATATGCTGCGGATTGTGGCTTGGTAGCGTCCGAATTTCGATTCGAGCGCGGAACTGATTTCTCCAAGTGTGGCGCGGGCCTTGGCGGCCTCGACCGCGAGTTCGAGGAGGTTGCCTTTGCCGGTGGCGGCGCACTCGGTGAGGGCGTCGAGGGTGGCTTGGGTCTTGGCGTTGTCGCGGGCGGCCTTGAGTTCGTTGAGGCGCTTGATTTGCGACTCGCGGACTGCGGTGTTGTCCACTTCGAGGATTTCGAGGGCGTCCTCTTTTTCCATGCGGTATTTGTTGAGGCCGACGATGGTTTCCTTGCCGGAGTCGATCTTGGCCTGGCGGCGGGCGGCGGCTTCCTCGATGCGGAGCTTGGGCAGGCCTGCTTCGATGGCCTTGGTCATGCCGCCCATGGACTCGACTTCCTCGATGTGCTTCCAGGCTTTTTCGGTGATTTCGCGGGTGAGCGCCTCGACGTAGTAGGAGCCGGCGAAGGGATCAACGACGTTGCAGATGCCGGACTCGTTTTGGAGGAAGAGCTGGGTGTTGCGGGCGATGCGCGCGGAGAAGTCGGTCGGGAGAGCGATGGCCTCGTCGAGCGCGTTGGTGTGGAGGGATTGCGTGTGGCCGAGCGTGGAGGCGAGGGCTTCCAGGCAGGTGCGGGCGACGTTGTTGAAGGGGTCCTGCTCGGTGAGCGACCAGCCGGAGGTTTGCGAGTGGGTGCGCAGGGCGCGGGACTTGTTGTTCTTGGGGCCAAATTGCGAGGTGATGCGATCCCAGAGGGTGCGGGCGGCGCGCATTTTGGCGATTTCCATGAAGAAGTTTTTGCCAATGGCCCAGAAGAAGGAAAGGCGGGGCGCGAAGGCGTCCACGGGGATGCCTGCCTTGACGCCGGTGCGGATGTATTCGAGTCCGTCGGCGAGGGTGTAGGCGAGCTCGAGGTCGTTGGTGGCGCCGGCCTCCTGCATGTGGTAGCCGGAGATGGAGATGGAGTTGAACTTGGGCATGTTCCTCGAGGTGTATTCGAAGATGTCCGCAATGATCTTCATCGAGGGCGTGGGCGGGTAGATGTAGGTGTTGCGCACCATGAATTCCTTGAGGATGTCGTTCTGGATGGTGCCGGAGAGTTGCTCAAGTTTGACGCCTTGCTCGAGGGCGGCGCAGATGTAGAAGGCCATCACGGGGAGGACGGCGCCGTTCATGGTCATGGAGACGGAGACTTTGTCGAGCGGGATGCCGCCAAAGAGGGTCTGCATGTCGAGGACGGAATCGATGGCGACGCCGGCCTTGCCGACGTCACCGACAACGCGGGGGTGATCGGAGTCGTAGCCGCGGTGGGTGGCGAGGTCGAAGGCGACGGAGAGGCCTTGCTGGCCGGCGGCGATGTTGCGGCGGTAGAAGGCGTTGGATTCCTCGGCGGTGGAGAAGCCGGCGTATTGGCGCACGGTCCAGGGGCGCGCGACATACATGGTCGAGTAGGGCCCGCGCGTGAAGGGCGCGTGGCCGGGCATGGTGTCGAGGGTGGAGCAGCCGGCGAGGTCGGCGGCGGTGTAGTTGGCCTTGACGGGGATTTGCTCGTCGGTGAGTTCGACGGTTTCGGTGGCGGGCGCGCCGTTCGCCGTGTCGAGCTTGATGTCGTCGTAAGCGAGTTTGGTGAAGTCGGGAGTGGTGCTCATTTTATGAAAAGGTGAAATGTGAAAGGTGAAGTGTGAAACAATAAGACCCATTGGCCGGATATGACCGATAGGCCCGATGCTTTTGTGTAATTACGCGCCGATTGTTTTTTGGATGTTGGCGAGCAGGCCGCGGACGTTGGCGCCCATGTAGATGAAATCGTCGAAGCCGGCGGTTTTGTAGGCGGCGGAGAGGGTTTCATCGGCGGGGCGTCCGGCGAGGATGACTTGGATTTCCGGCTTGGCGGCCTTGAGCGCCTTGGCAAAGGCGGGGGCGAGCTCGGGATAGGTGGCGTCGGTCGAGCAGAGGACCGCGACGGGAGCGCCGGAGGCGACCGCGGCCTTGGCGGCGTCCTCGGCGGTTTCGTAGGCGTCCTTGGCGATCATTTCGAAGCCGCCCGTGCTGAAGAAGCCGGCGGTGAAGTCGGCGCGGGCCTTGTGCTGGAGAACGGGGCCCATTTTCGCGACGAAGATTTTCGGGCGGGCGCCGTTTTTCTTAGCGTAGGCGTCGGCGGCGGCACGGAGGGATTCGTAACCTTCGGAGCCGCGAACGATCGCGACGGGTATGACGCCGGTTTCGGGTTTCGCATCCGGGTGGGTGGCGGCGAAGAGCTGGCCGATGGTCGCGCCTTGGGCGGCGGCCTGAATGCTTGTGGCGAGGTCGTCCTTGGAAATCGCGGGAGCGGCGGCCGGGCGGCGTTTCTTGACGTCGGCGGCGCGGGCGGCGACGAACTCGGGCGTGGCGAGCGGACGGGCGACGGGGTCCTTTTCCTTGAGATTGGGGAAGAGGTTGGTGCCGACGAGGCCCATGCGGCGCTTGTCGAGGGAGTCGGATTTTGCCTTCGCGGTGGCGGCGACGGCGGTTTGGAGCGAGCCGGCGCGGAGGGCGGCGGTGAAGCCTCCTTGTTTCTCGATGTCCTGGAACGCGGCCCAAGCTTTGCGGGCGAGTTCGTCGGTGAGTTTTTCGATGTAGAAGGAGCCGCCGGAGGGGTCGTTGGGGGCGGTGACGTGGAACTCCTCGGCGAGGAGCGTGTGGATGTTGCGCGAGATACGGCGCGAGAAATCGTCGGGCGAGCCCATGACTTCGTCGTAGGGGGCGATGTGGAGCGAATCGACGCCGCCGAGCACCGCGGAGAGCGCCTCGGTGGTGACGCGAAGCATGTTCACGTTGATGTCGAGCTTGGTCTTGTTCCAGCGGCCGGTGCGGGCGTGGATTTTCGGCGAGGCTTTGATCGCATAGGCGGCGGCGACGCGCGCCCAGAGGAGGCGGAAGGCGCGGAACTTCGCGATTTCCATGAAGAATTGCGGGCCGATGGCGAAGTTGACGCGGAGGTGCGCGGCGATTTGTTCGGCGGTGAGGCCGCGTTTGCCGAGCTCGCGGATGTATTCAACCGTGGCGGCGATGGTGTGGGCGAGGTCCTGCACGGCGTTGCCGCCGGCGTTGAGCCAGAGGGATGCGTCCACGCCGACGGTCGAGAGGCCGGGGGCGTTTTTCGAGGCCCAGAGCGTCCATTGGGCGAGGTCGTTTTGGAGCGAGTCGAGGGTGTCGGGAAGCGCGCCGCGCGAGGCGAGTTCGGCGAGGGGATCGGCGGTGACGGAGCCGTTGATTTTGGAGGCGTCGATGCCGCGCTGTTTCGCGAGGGCGAGGAGGAGCGAGGCGACGGGGAGCGCGGTCGCGCCGGCGTTGATGTGCACGGGGACGGCGGTGAGCTCGACGTTGTTGAGCGCGGCGGCGAGGTCGGAGAGGTCGCTCACGGAGAGGCCGCAGCAACCGACTTCGGCGGCGGGCGCGGCGTCGGCGTCCTTGGCGGCGCGGGTGGCGCAGTCGAGCGAGATGGAGACGGCGTTCTGGCCGCGGTTCAGGTCGGCGAGGAGTGCGGCGTTAAAATCGGCGGGGGCGGCGAGGGCGATTTCCTGGGCGAATTCCCAAGGCGTCTTGAAGTAGCCCTTGTCGAGCGAGCCGCGCGCGGCGGAGGCGTCCTGCGCGGGGAGCACCGCGGTGTCGAGGCGCGTGTAAAGCGGCTGGAGCGCAATGCCTTCGGGCGTCTTGGTGACGAGTTTTTTCTCGAAGGGCACGCCCTTGAGTTCGGTTTCGACGGTCTTGCGCCATTCGGCGTAGGCGGCGCGCAGGCCGTCGAGGGATTCGGGAGTATTGGTTTCGTTGGTTGTGCTGCTCATGTGTGGAAAAGTGACGGGTGAATGGGCGGCCGTTACAGATGTTGAGAGTTGCAATGGCCGGAAGAAAAGGGAGGAAGTTATTAAAAAATCAGATAAATAACAGCTAAAAATAAATGCCCTGTGCCGCTGAAAAGTCGCCGGAAAATGGCATCGGATGCGCGGCCGAAGCCGATGTTGAGCACGCGGCTGGTCGCCTCCCAAAACACGACACGCCACAAGGTGTGATTTTTGCATGAAATTTAGCCACAAAAAGGCGCAAAGGGGCGTCACCCGAAGGGATATCGCCCGCGCGCCTATAGGCGCATCGACTATCTAGAGCAATTCCTAATTAATTAGTCGCAAATGGAGTGAAAATAAGAGAAGTGATGGTGCATGAAATCATACAGCCAGGATTTGAGGGGACGGAT